>DATEGR010000237.1:0-26161 GCA_035279985.1 Verrucomicrobiia bacterium | reverse complement strand
CGCCGTCCGCGCCGGGTTGTCACACGCCAGGTTGGAACCCGGGGCGCGTGCCGCCCTTCAATCCGTTCGGAGCGCCGAGGTGGGTGTTTATCAGTTGGCCTCGGGAACGCCGTCGCCGGATCGCGTGGCCATGCTCACTGCTGCCGACTCGGCCATGACCGTCCGCGGTTGGGAACGCGTGGTGGGGGTGATGGACGGCCACAACCTGGTTGCGGTGTATCTGCCGGAAAAAAATATTACCGCCCATCGCCTGAAATGCTGTGTGATGGCGTTTGACGGCAAGGAAATGGTCCTCGTTTCCATCCAGGGCAATCCGGAACCGCTCCTCACGTACGCATTTGACCAGGCCGATCTTCATGCCCAGGCACGGATGCCTTCCTTTATGGTAATTGCGCGATAAATCGTTTCCGCCGGCGCGGTGATGCCGATGCGATGGACGAGGTCGATAGGCATAAATTTTTCGACCGCGAAACACGCCTAAACGGGAAAGGGGATTGAGTTTCTTAATAATTCTTAAATGCCTTTTGCATTTCTTTATAAAATGCTTCACGGGCAGCTCGAACAATCTTCCCAGTCTGTTCGTATTGAGACATATCAAAACTTTTCCCGTCAAACTTGTAAGATGCCTCAGCACCCATCATCGCACTCATCATGGCTTGAGCTTTTTCCATACACGATTGTTCTCCAAGCAAAAGCAATTGTGATTGTGCCTTTATTGTTTCGTGTAGTCTTTGAGCCTTCTCAACATGAATTCTATTGGCTTGATTTAGCTTTGTTTGGAAAAAGGCATCAAAGAGAGCTTGAGCTTGTGGGTTATCAGCCTTTTTACCAGCGGTCTCTGCTAAAACACAAAGGCAGGTGCTGAACTCAAAAAATTGTTGGAAGAAATTTTCATAGCTTTCAGCTACTTCGGATAAAATCCGAGTTCTCCTTTCGAATTCTAATTTTTTAATAACACTCTTGTTGTTATGGCGGGCAACAATCCAGGCAAAAATTCCACCGATTATGCCGCCTAGACCTATCTTGATAGCATCATCAATGACCTGCAGCAAAGTTAGTGCGGATGTTGTAGGTGGCATTCGATTATTTCTTTTTCTGCACCTTCGCCGCGATCCCGCAAAGCGGGACGCGCTTCGCGCGCCAATCTATTTTTTCTTTTTGGACTTTGGTAGCGACTTTCAACCGTAAGGCGTTCAGTTTGATGAAGCCGGTAGCGTCGTCCTGGTTGCAGGTCTCGCAATACGGGATCGGGTCGGTTTTCATCGTGGGTTCATTCAAACAACGGCGGGAAATCCCTTGCACCGTGCAGCACGCGCGCGATTTCAACGCCGTTTTCCAACGGACGATAAAAGATGATGTAGTTACCAATGGGAAAACTTCGCAACCGGGTTGCCAACTCTTCACGTGGTCGTCCCATTTCCGGCATGGATGCCGGCAGCGGAAACCGTGAGACGAGGGCCCGGAGAAATCCGTCTGCCGCGTCCGGGTTGTCTTGTGCGATGTAAAACCAGATTCCATCCAGATCCGAACGCGCCGCGTCGGACACCCGATATTGGTTCATACCCCGGGTTTCTTGCGATGCTTTTTAAGCTGCTCCCGGCCGGCGCGGCCAACGTCTTCGGCCAATTGCATGACATTGGCGTCATCGTAGGTCTGGTAACGGCCGCTGTCCAACTGCTCAAGGCCCACCGCAAGATCGCGCTTCAGCGCAGTGAGTTGCCGCTGCTTGAAGGTATCCGATTCAACCCACCAGCGGAACAATTCGTATTGTTCGTCCGGATCAAGCCCGGCTGCCGCTGCTTTAATTTTCTCCACGGCACTCATGCCTAAAAAATATCACACTGTGCCGGTTTTTGTCCACTGGTGAGGCTTGTTTCTTCTTTCCATGCACTTGCGCCGCGACCCGCAAAGTAGGACGCGCTTCGCGCGCCAATCTATTTTTTCTTTTGGACTTTGGCAGCGACTTTCAACCGTAAGGCGTTCAGCTTGATGAAGCTGGTGGCGTCCACCCTCCGCAGTGTTGCTACGGAGGACGGGGCGTCCTGGTTGTAAGTCCCGCAGCGCGGGATCGGGTCGGATTCCATCGTGGCCATCATAGCGGCATTGGCTGACGGTTCACGTCTTTTTCTTCGCCTTGCTTCCCGGTTTGTCTTCCGGCTCGACGTGAAAACCTATCCGTCGGCGCGGCGGGTCGGGCGGCGGTGGCGGCGGGTCGAGAACGTCCATGACGCGCCGTAGCACCTCGACAATGGCAACTTCATGCTCGTCGAGCCGTGCGGTCAGTTTCTTTTCCAATTCAGCCAGTTGCTTCGCCAGTTCCTTGGTGCTGCCGAGCAGGTCACGCATCTGCACAAACGCGCGCACCACAAACACGCTCATCCGCACCGCTTGCGGGCTGTTGAGCACGTTCGCCGCCATGATGGAACCGTTTTCGGTAAAGGCGTAGGGCAGAAATTTGCGGTGCTGGCCGCGGCCTTTCTTTAAGATCGCAAATTGCGATGTTAAAGATTTAAATTCTTCCGCTGTCAGTTGAAACAGAAAATCGGTCGGAAATCGTTCACGATTCCGCTTTACTGCTTCATTGAACCGAAATGTCGGCACCCCAAAAATTCGCGCCAAATCGGTGTCTAATATCACTTTCTGGCTGCGAATGGTACGAATCAGCGAGCCAATTTGGTCCACCTGCAACGGCATTTCGTTGCTCATATCGTTCCCTTCCGAACCGGTCACAATTTGTGACCGCATACCCATTTCGTTTAAGGTCGCAATATGCGACCTTAAAGATTTTCGCCTTCAACTTGAGGTTCCAAATTGGAACCTCAAGTTTCTGATTTACCCCACCGTTGCCTCGCGTGATTGAGCCACAGGCTCAACGCTACAGCTATTTCTTCCTCTGCACCTTCGCGGCCACTTTCAACCGGAGTGCATTCAACCGGATGAAGCCAGTGGCGTCGTCCTGGTTGTAGGCCTTCGTCGGATCGGCTTCCATTGTCGCGATGTGCGGATTGTAGAGGCTCACCGGGCTTTTGCGGCCGGCAACCATGATGTTGCCCTTGTATAACTTCACCCGCACGGTGCCAGTCACGTTTTTCTGGCTCTCGGTCACGAGCGCCTGCAACGCCAATCGCTCCGGCGCGAACCAGTAGCCGTAATACACCAGCTCCGCGTACCGCGGAATCAGCGAATCCCGCAAATGCATGACTTCCCGGTCCATGGTCAGGCTTTCCATCTGCCGGTGCGCAAAGTGCAGGATCGCGCCGCCAGGCGTTTCGTACACGCCCCGCGATTTCATGCCCACGTAGCGGTTCTCCACCATGTCCACCCGGCCGACCCCGTGCTTGCCACCAATCTTGTTCAACACTTGCATCACGCCCAGCGGGGAAAGGGCCTTTCCATTCACTGCAACTGCGTTGCCTCTCCTGAACTGAATCGTCACGAACTCCGGTTTGTTCGGCGCGTCTTCGGGAAACACCGACAGTGTGGTGAATGAGCCGCGATATTTTTTGTCGCTCGCGTCCAGCCACGGGTCTTCGAGGATGCCCGCTTCGTAGGAAATGTGCAGCAGGTTCCGGTCGCTCGAGAACGGTTTCTTCGCGCTGGCCTGGACGGGAATCCGGTGCCGGGCGCAATAATCAATCATCTCCTGCCGGCCGGGAAATTCGTTGCGATATGCTTCGTCCCGCCACGGAGCGATCACCTGCAACTCCGGCGCGAGCGTGGCGGCGGTCAGTTCGAACCGCACCTGGTCGTTGCCCTTGCCGGTGGCGCCGTGCGCGATGGCGTCGGCCTTTTCCTTTTTGGCCACCGCAATCATGCCCTTGGCGATCAGCGGCCGGGCGATGCTGGTGCCGAGGTAATACTGGCCTTCGTAAATGGCCCCGGCCTGGATCATCGGGAAGATGAAGTCGCGCGCAAATTCCTCCTGCAAATCCACGATGTAGATTTTGGACGCGCCGGTTTTCTTCGCCTTTGCCTCGAGGCCGCGCAATTCCTCTGCCTGCCCGATGTTCGCGCAAAAGGCGATCATTTCGGCGTCGTAGGTCTCCTTGAGCCACGAGAGCAACACCGAGGTGTCGAGCCCGCCTGAATATGCCAGAACGATTTTCATGAGCGGACATTAAACCGCCAAGCCGCTGCAAACGCAAAGGGGAAATGAACGGTCACTTTTCCATCCGGTGAGCCGCGATGCCGAGCGGCTCGATGTGCACGAGTACGTCGTTGACGGAGGGCATGGTGTCACGGATTTTGTCCTTCACTTCGTGGGCGATTTCGTGCGAGCGGAGCACGGTCATTTGCGGATCCACCTCCACGTGCATGTCCACGAAATACTGGTAGCCCACCTTGCGCACGAAGCATTTTTCCACGCGGTCCACACCGGGCGTAGTGGTCGCAATCTGGCGGATCTGGTCAATCACCTCATGGCCGGGCGCCGTATCCATGAGTTCGTTGAGCGCCGGACGAAGCAAATGCCAGCCATTCCACGCAATGACCCCCGCCGCCGCAATCGCCGCCACGTCATCGGCGGCTTCGAAGCCCTTGCCGCCGATGAGCGACACGCTGATGCCAACGCCGGCGGCCACGGACGTGATGGCGTCGCTGCGATGATGCCAGGCGTCGGTTTTGACCGCCGAACTGTCCACGGCCCGGCCTTCGCGCGAAACAAACCGGAACAAGCCTTCCTTCACAGCCACCACCGCCACCAGCACGATGAGGGTAAACGGCGCGGGCGACAGATGTGGTTTCATGATTTCACCGAACGCCGTGAGCACGATCCACAACGCCGCCCCCAACAACATCGCCGCAACAATAGCAGAGGCAATCGGCTCGGCCTTGCCGTGGCCATAGGGATGGTCTTCATCCGGCGGCGCCGCCGCCACGACCAGTCCGCGCCAGACAATGAGCGAGCTGAAAATATCGGCGAAGGATTCAACGGCATCGGCGACCAGCGCGTGCGAATGGCCGACGATACCTGCGGCGAGTTTTGTGCCCGCCAACATGACATTGACGGCCATTCCCGCAAAGGTGGCGCGCAGGCCGCGTTGGAGGCGGTTCAATGACACAGGTGAATTATTAACCACGAAACACACGAAATCACACAAAAGAATTTACGAATGACGATTTGCGATTTACGCGCCTATCCCGAGATCACAGTGCCTTTGCAAATCGTATATCGCAAATCGTAAATCGTAAATCTTAGATCAGGTGGCAGAACATTCCGTCGCGGAGCTTTGGCTCGAACCAGGTGCTTTTGGGCGGCAGCACGCCACCCGCGTCGCTGATGGCCATCAACGTCTCGATGCTCAGGGGAAACATCGAAAACGCGCAGGCGAATTCGCCGCTGTCCACCAGTTTTTCCAGCTCCGCCGTGCCGCGAATGCCACCGACGAAATGGATGCGGTCGCTCGTGCGCGGGTCGTCAATCCCGAAAACCGGCGCGAGAATTCGTTTTTGCAGCAGCGTCACGTCCAGATTTTCGACCGCGTCTTTCTGCAATTTTATCGGCTGCACCGAAAGCGTCCGCCATCGGCCTTGAAAATAAAATCCGAGCTCGTATTTCCGTTTCGGCGGCGTGCTTCCGTCTTTTGAAATCAAAAGATCTGAATGGATCTGCAGTTCTTCCAGCAATTGTTCCGGCGTGTGTCCGTTCAAATCCTTCAGCACGCGGTTGTAGGGCAAAACCTGCATCTGATTGTGCGGAAAAATCACGGCCAGAAATTGTCCGCTCTGCCCCGCGCCCCGGCGCGATTGATAAACCCGCGCCGCGGCCGCGCTGCGATGATGGCCGTCGGCGATGTACAGGTTGGAAATCCGCGCAAATTGCACCTCGATGAATTTGACGTCGTGCGGATCCTGAATGGTCCAGGACACATGCCGCACGCCGTCCGGGGCCATGAAATCAATCTCCGGCCGACCGGAAGCTTTTTGCGCGATGAATTCATCCAGGGTGGGAACGGCCCGGTAGGTCAAAAACACCGGGCTGGTTTGGGCGTTCAGGGTCTCGATGTGCCGCACGCGGTCGTTCTCCTTGTCCACGCGCGTCTGCTCGTGTTTCCGGATGGTGCCGCGCTGGTATTCCTCGCAACTGGCGGCCGCGACGAGGCCGGTCTGTAAATGCGAACCCATGACCTGCCGATACAGGTAAAAGCACGGTTGCGCATCCGGTTTGAGCACGCCGTCCCGGATGAGTTTTTGAAAATTTTCCTGGCCCCGGGCATAGACTTCCGGCGCATGCACATCCGTTTCCGGCGCCAGATCAATCTCCGGTTTGCTCACGTGCAGGAAGCTGAGCGGGTTGCCGGCGGCGATGGCGCGCGCCTCGTCCGACGACATCACGTCGTAGGGCAGTTCGCAGATTTGCGGGGCGAGTTCCGGTTTGGGCCGCACTGCGGCAAAGGGTTTTACCATGGCCATAACAGCGGCGTGAAGATACGGGTGATTTCACCACGAGGCACGCCGAAACTGAAGCGGGACCGGTTTCATTTATTCTGCGGGACAGGCAAGGGTTTGCCGGAAGACTTTCGCAAATGCCACTGCGCCGGACCGGACAGCGTGACGCTTTGTCCGATAGCCGGCATTTTGAGAGGTTCATAGGCGAATGTCTGCCAATCCCATCGGAGCCAGTGGAACTCTGGCGAGTTCAGTGAGGTATCGAACCGGAACGCCACCCGGGTCGCCATGTCCGCGTCATTGGCGTCCAGGACTTCCACTGTGAGGCCATCCATTTCATGCCGGTCGCCTTTATTGCTTTCGGGTACGCCTAGCGCCACGTTGCACGCGCTGAAGACGTAGGCGACATGGACAGGACCGACATCGTCGCAGGAGAAGATGTCGGACCCCTTGGATTGAATCACCAGCGTTCGGTCATCGGTTCGCTGAACGTCAAAGCCCGTGCAACCCGGCACCAGGGTTCGGATGGTCCGCGGGAGGGGCTGATGGTAATACGCTCTGTAAAAAGGCGCATAAGCCAGCGTGAGCGCGCAGGGCGCGTTGACGATGATTACGTCCTTGTCTTCGACGTCGGGTGATTTGTCGACATCGAGGAAGGGGTGCACCCCGTGGAAACCGAAAGCCATGGCTTCAACCGTCAGGACCCTTCCCGCGATGGCCACTGGAACGTGCAGCAGCAGCAGCAGCACACAGGCAATCCAAGCCGGGACCTGATAGATCGGCGATTGCGGCAACCGGCCGGGCCGGGCGATCAGAGCGGCAATGAAACTGGCCATCAATCCATATGCCCCCACGGCGACAAAGCCGAGGTTTTTGGACAAGGGCGCGACCGTCGCGGCCGGGATGGCTGCCAAAAGCATGACGGCGAGCCAGAAGGCGGCCGTTTTTTCCCGGCGCACCCACGGCAGGAAAACCGCCAGCACCGCGAGCACGGATGCGGAGTAAAGCGCAATGACCGTGGGGTGCAATGAAGGTTTAACCGCCAACAAAAGATCCGGCGCCACGTGGGTAAGCTGGCCGCCCAGCAAAGCCATCGCCCGGGGGATCACGACCCGCCCGAACTCAAACGGCTCGGCGCCGGGATCAATGTAAAGGCCCACGTGAAACACCCCGGAACCACCAAGATGGTAGATGGCCCGCCACAGCCCGATGACCAGGGCCGCCGGCAAAACCGTCATTGCCCGGCGGTGAAAAGACCCCGGCTCGAGTACGAGGGCATACGCGAGGATAAAGGCAAAGGTGGAGGCTCCGCCTTCGTCCGCAAAAAGCGAAAGCGCGAGCGCCAACAGCGACAGCGTCAAACCGGAACGCGACTTTGCCAAACGCCATTGATGATGCCCGTAGAAACACAACAGGCCGAAGAACAGCGACAGAATGAAGCCGCGGTTGGCGACGAACATCACCGGAAAATACGTGTAGCCATCCAACAGGAACAACAACGCCGCCAGTCCGGCCGCCCATCCCGGTCCCATCAGCTTCCGGTACATCACCGTAACGAGGAACACGATGGCGGCGAACCACAAGATGTTTTCGGCGTGCATCAACACCGGTGAATCGGGGAAGAGCCGGTAATCGAACCAGTGCGTGAACGCGGTCAACGGCCGCCAGAGACCCAGTTTCATATCATCGGGCGTCCACCACGGCAGCACGCCGTAGTTTTTCGCCAGCGCGATGCTTCGCGAATCTTCGCCCAAGCCGGGGAACAGGTCGCGGAGGACAGTGCCGAGGCTGCCGGAATCCGGAGGCATGCTCGTGTCATGCATCCGTGCCGGCAACTGGTCCGGTCTGAGTTCGACCGCGCGTTGGACCAGATCGTCGAATCCCAGGCCGGTCTTCAAGGCGGGCAACATCACCAGGATCGCCCCGAGGACGAGGAACATCGGAAGATAACGATGCTCAAGCAATCGCCTGGTAAATGCCCAAAACGTGTTGCCGGTTCGGTCTGTTTTCATCCGGGTTCCTTCAACTTGATTGGCAAGCCTGCCCAACCCGCTTGAATTGACAGGTGAAACTGCCCAACCTCACGTTTGCCAGCCGGCGCCGTTATCTGGAAACTTTGGCGTTCCAGATGGCCAGGGTGTCCGGCGAACCCTGGCTGCGAACGCCGTTGTCCGTCAGGATGTCGTCGGTGGCCGCGAGCATGGCGGCACGAGGAAACACCAGCGTTTCGCCGTCACGATCGTTGAATGCGACGGTGATCGACTCACCTTGGGCGTCCCGCAAAACTTCCACGAGCTGGTCCAGATTTTTGATGGGAATGCCGTTGACGGCTTTGACCACTTCGCAAAACGGGGAGGAATAACCCTGAACCAGTTTGTGCGGAAAGAAGGGAGACGGCACCACGACCAGTTCCTCGCCGGGAAACGCCGGCTTGTCGTCAAAACGCGTGATCAACGGGCTGTTGCGGCCGATGAGCCAGCTCATCCACCGGGCGCCCCGGCTGTTGCCGGTGAGCGCACGGACGAATTGGTCCGTGGCGGTGGAAAAAACCATCGGCCCGTAAATGAAATAAGAAGGGTACGCCTCCCCCAAATTGGGAGTGACCAGGGGACACTGCGGTGATATAGGAAGCTCAACCTGGACCTGCTTCCCGGCGCGCACCACGGTCAGCGGCAGCCTCCCGTCTTTGGCGGTTTTCTGGACCAGATATTGAAAACGGACCCGCAAGTTGTCCCCAATTTTGATCATCCCCTGGTCATCCACGGGCGCGTCGCCAATTTGGGTAATCACGTCCCATTCCTTCAGCGGATAGGCAGCGTCGACGCTGTTCGGCTTGTGCACGACCATGCCATGGACCGATTTGTCGAGCTTGAGAAAGGAACGCAAGGCGGGATTTTCCAGCGTTTGCAGTTCGTCAAACATGGCCGGCTTGCCATCATAATGGCCGTCCGCAATGTCGTGGAGAAACAATTCGATTTCCTCGCCGGGGATGATGTAACCGATATTTTCAGCCTCAGTCAGGTGACTGAACGCCAGGCCGATCATTTTATCACCCACCACCGCGGGCCCGCCGCTGTTGCCGGGATTGATGGCGGCATCAATCTGAATCCGCAGCCCGGATACCGGATAGTTGTAGCCGGTAAACTCGATGCGCGACACGATGCCCTTGGTAATGGAAAGACTGGTGCCGCCTTCCGGAAAACCGTAGACCATGACCGCGTCCTTGATATCCGGCAGCATTTTCGCCCGCGGCAACGGCGGGTGTGAATCGAAGAACGCCGGGTCGTCCAGTTTGAGCACGGCGAGGTCCATCCCGGGCGCGACAAATTCGACCGTTGCGGAAATTTTGTCGCCGGCCTGATTGGCTTGCACCTGAACCTGGCTGGCGTAAAGCACCATATGGGCGCAGGTGAGAATCCGTTTGCCTTCAATGACCACTCCGCTGCCGGTGATGTCGCTAGGCGATTCCTTGGTCCACGGACGGTAAAAATCGGGATAACGCACGGTGGCAAATACTTTCACGACCGAGTTCGCTACCGCGTCGGTTCCAGCTCCCCCGGACGTTGGCGGCGTGGTAGCGGAGGCGGAGGCGGGCGTGGTGCTGACATCCGCCGCGGCGGTCGGAAAGGCGGGCAGCAGGACAAAATTAAAAGTCAGCAGCAAGGCGGCCACCGGGCGGCAGCAAAAGGGGTTCAGGTTCATGCGGGTTAAAGACAACGGCAATTGTCCACGAAAGCCAAGCCCATTTTCAGGCATCACCCCCGGCGGGACCAGCCATCCGGTCCGGAAATAATGCTTGCCATCCGGCATTTTGTGACTATGCTTCGGCTCCCTTAATTCAATAAAATTTATGGCACGCATTTGTGAATTGACCGGCAAACGCCCGATGAAGGGCAGCATCATCTGGCGCAGTGGCAAGCCCAAGAAACAGGGCGGCATCGGCACGCACATCACCGCCATCACCAAGCGCCGTTTCCTCCCCAATTTGCAGCGCGTGAAGGCGCAATTGCCCAGCGGCGAAGTGCGCTTTATTCGCGTCTCCGCCGCCGCCATCAAAAAAGGCCTCGTCCTCAAGGCGCCCAAACGGAATTGGAAGAAGCCCGAAGCGGCCAAAGCCTGATCGGCTTCCCTTCCGTTGTTGCTCCATCCCCGCCGGACTTGCCGCGCGCGGGATGTCGGTTGACCATAGTTTCACGATGATCCGGTTCCGTTCATGCTTAAAACTGGTCCGTGCAGCGATCATGGCGCTGCTGCTGGTTTCCTTTTCCGCAAATGCCGCCGACGCGCCGCCCAAGCATTTTCTCGTTTATTTTGGCACCTTCACCGGGACCCAAAGCCAGGGCATCTATGTTTCCCGTTTCGACGCTGCGACTGGCAAATTGAGCGCACCCGCACTGGCGGCTCAAACCGTCAACCCTTCGTTCGTTGCCGTTGCACCCAACCACCACCTCCTCTTCGCCGTGAATGAAACGGATGAATTCCATGGCCAGGCCAGCGGTGCGGTGTCGGCGTTCAATCTGGATGCGTCCACCGGTAACTTGAAATTTCTGAACCAGCAACCCTCCGGCGGCACCGGCCCCTGTCATGTCACCGTTGATCCCGGCGGCAAATATGTGCTCGTGGCCAACTATAACAGCGGCAGCGTGGCGGTCTTCCCGGTGGAGACCAATGGTTCTCTCGGTCCTGCGTCATCGGTGATTCAACACCACGGCTCCAGCGTCAACCGGGATCGGCAGGCCGGGCCCCATGCCCATTGTGTCACCATGGACGCCGCCCGTCACCGGGTGTTCGTCTGCGACCTTGGCCTGGACAAGGTGATGATTTACCGGCTCAACGAAACCAGCGGCGCACTAACACCGGACGAAACTCCGTGGGCCGGATTGAAGCCCGGTTCCGGCCCGCGTCACATCACCTTCAGCCCGGATGGACGCTATGCTTATGTCATCAGTGAAATGGGCGGCACGTTGACGGCGTTCGTTTACAACCCGGAACATGGCGCGTTGAACGAAATTCAAATTGTTTCCACGTTGCCGGACGATTTTCAGGGAAAAAACACAGCCGCCGAGGTGGCCCTCCTTCCTTCCGGCAAATTTATTTACGGCTCGAACCGTGGCCACGACAGCATTGCCGTGTTCGCCGTTGATGAAGCCAGCGGTCGGCTCAATTTTGTGGAACGTCAATCCTGCCACGGCAAAACGCCCCGCTGCTTCGCCATCGATCCCACCGGTCAATACCTGATTGCCGCCAACCAGAATTCCGACAACGTGGTCGTCTTCCGCATCAACTCTCAGACCGGCAAATTGACCTGGACCGGACAGACCATCAAGGTGGGCCAGCCGGTGTGTGTCATCTTTGTTCCCTTGGAAACCGCGAGGCCATGATGGCAAGTGCGTAAACTTGTGTTCTCTTTATAATTTTAGGGATTGCTGGAAGGATGTTGTTGAATGACCCATTTCATCGCTTCGATTTCGCCGTAAATTTTTGTCCGGTCGTAATAACCGGCAATTTCGTCGTCCGTCAGGCTCGGACGAAGGGCGTCAAAGGCCGAGATCGTCTGGTGAAGCGCCAGTTTTTGTTGTTTGTTTTGCTGCGTAACCTGACCGGGAGTTTGCCCACCAAGAAAATCGTAGCTGGTATTGGGATTCAACTGCTGCAACATGATAGATTCAACCGCCATGCCAACCAGTTGATTGATTAAATATTTTCCGCTGTCCCCGGTTTCAATTTGATTTCCAAATTGCATTCCCATTTGAACAAGATTCGCAGCGGAACCGCTGTCGCCGGAATTCAGATATTGTTGCTGAGTATCCCTGATCCCCTGGGCCAGTCGCTTAAACGTCGCCAGTTCCGGCAAATCTTCTTTGGCCATATCCGCCATGGCAAAAGTAGCTGCTTCCCCAGGTGAATCACCTGAACCCGAATACAGGTTTTCAGAATCCAGCCGGTTTTCTGTATTGTACGTGTCAAATTGCGATTTGCCCGTCGCCGCCAGCAGCTCCTGAACGGCAGCCTCCGTGTGTCCATTTTTAAAATCATCCTGTGCCGACAAATAATTCGCCAGCGAATTGCTCGGCGAGGACGTTTTGAACAAATCCAGCCATATGCGACGGTCGGCGGGAAATTCGTCATGCGCCAAAACCGCCAGTTCGACCTGCGAGTTATTCGGGAAACTCACCGCGGCCTCATTCAAATAATTGGTGTCATCCAGCGCCCGAAACGCCGTCAGCAAGCTCATCGCATCGCGATTGTGTTTTGCCAGCCAAGCCTCGACCTTCGCACGCGGAAGTTTTTCAAATCCGGCGTCCCCTTCCGGCTGCCCCTTGGTCGGTCTGGGCACCGATGACAGGTAGTAAGGATGAAAATCTTCAGATCCGAAGGAGAAGGACTCAGTTCCAATCTGCTTTTGTTTTTGTTCTGGAGCGGCTCGATTGGATTTGACGAAGTGCCAAACCGCCCCGGCGATAACAGCCACCAGTGCCAATGTGACCAGCCATTTGTCGAACGACGACTTTCGCATAATCCCGGCTTCCGCGAATTGACTTCATCCACAGCAAATCGTCACGCGAAAACAATGAATTTCTCTGCCACTCCGCGAGGCTATCCACCAACTTCGTTGGGTTCGCAAAGATTTTTCAGGGGCGCGGACAGCCTTGTCCGCGAGTCCCAGCCCGCACGCGAACAACGCGCCGACAAGGCTGTCCGCGTTCCTTGGGTTGCAACTTGGCCGCGCGAAGCCTTGGCGGTTCTTATTTTCCCGCCAGACCCGCTTCGCGTTTGATTTTGTTCACGTCGGCCTTTTCGACAAAGGCAATCAGGTCATGCCAGACCGGATTGAACCCGAATCCGCCATCCTTCATTTCCGCGATGGCTTCGGGCTTGGTCCAACCACAGACCACAACCCGGTACATCGCGCACATCATACCGGTCCGGTCCGCGCCGCGTTCACAATGAACGAAGGCCGGAAGGTTTTTGGTATCGGTGACCACCTTGAGGAAGCGCTCCACGTCAGCCTCGTCACCGTGCCACGGTTCAGTTTCAAACCGCACGCTGGTCAAGCCGGTGCCGGCCACCTTGTCGCGGTCCGAATGCCACGCGCGCAGGTTGATGACGGTCTTGATGCCGATGGCCTTCAAATGCGCCATGCCTGCGGCCGTCGGCTGCGCGCCGCGATAAAGATTCGTCGTGACCTGAAAACAATTTTTGACGCCGGCCACGTCGATTTTTTGGGCCCAGTTGGCGGGTCGATTCGTGGACTCCTGAGCGTGGGCCACAACGGCCAGCAGTAAAAATGCGATGATTCCTCCGAGAAATGTCCGGCAGTATTTCATACTTATGTCATCCTCAATCCTCCACTCTCCACCCTCGTCTTATTTTCCCTTGATCCGGTGCATGGTCGCGCGTTTGAGTTCGCGGGTGGACTCGCGCTGTTTCAAATCCTCGCGTTTGTCGAACTGTTGTTTGCCTTTGCCGACCGCGAGCGCAACCTTCACCTTGCCGTTCTTCCAGTAAAACGCCAGCGGCACCAGCGCATTGCCTTTCACCGCGGCCAGGCCAAACAACTTTCTGATTTCCGATTTGTGCAGCAACAATTTTCGCGGTGCCTTGGGCTGGTGGTTCTGGAGATTGCCGTGCGAGTATTCGTCAATGTGCGCGTTGTAAAGCCAGACCTCTTCTTTGTCCACCCGCGCGAAGGCGTCGGCGATCTGTCCCTTGCCCGCGCGCAGCGATTTGACCTCCGTGCCGTGCAACACGATGCCCGCCTCAAACGTTTCGAGGATGTGGTAATCGCGCCGCGCTTTGTGGTTGGTCACGATGTCGGCCATGACCAATTTTAGATTTACGATTTACGATTTACGAGGTGAATCTGGAACGACGGGCGACTCGTAAATCGTCAATCGCCAATCGTAAATGAATCAGCGTTTCCGGCGCTTCTTGGCCGGTGGCCGGACCAGCTCGACCGTTTCGGGCATTTCCCAGCCGATCTTTTCCTCGAGAATTTCGCGCAACGCGATGTCGGCCACGCCGAGGTTCGTCGTGTTGGCCACCAGTGGACGGCTCAACCCACCGCCGCCGGAATTGAGCTGGCGCACCCGGCGCGAAATGAGGTTCACCAGGACGTTGGGGTTGCCGACCTTTTCGGCAGCCTTTCTACAGAGTTCAGCGTTCACAATTTTGGGTAGAGAAAACGAGCGGGAAAGTTTATCGGCTCCGCCCATATATGCAATAAGAAAATTTGACCTTTCTGGAACTGGATTTGGTGCTATTTTGCGGTCGAATTGAGTGAAACGGGGCCAATGATGAAAACACGCAAACTGGGCAAGCAAGGACTGGTGGTTTCCACTTTGGGTCTGGGCTGCATGGGCATGTCGGAATTTTACGGCGCCCGCGACGACCATGAGTCCATCGCCACCATCCACCGCGCGCTGGATTTGGGCGTGACGTTCCTCGACACGGCGGACATGTACGGGCCGTATCTCAACGAGGAACTGATCGGCCGTGCCATTCAAGGCCGGCGCGAAAAAGTGATTGTCGCCACGAAATTCGGCATCGTCCGTGACGCCACCAGGCCCAACGTCCGCAGCGTCAGCGGCAAGCCCGATTACGTCCGCTCCTCGTGCGAGGGCAGCCTGCGCCGGTTGAAGGTGGATACGATTGATTTGTATTACCAGCATCGCGTGGACCCGAGCACGCCCATCGAGGAAACCATCGGCGCCATGGCGCAACTGGTGAAGGAAGGCAAGGTGCGCTGCCTCGGCCTGTCCGAAGCCGGCGCCCAAACCCTCCGCCGCGCCCACGCCATCCATCCCATCACCGCGTTGCAAAACGAATATTCCCTCTGGACGCGCGATCCCGAGGACGAGATGCTGCCCACCTGCCGTGAATTGGGAATCGGCCTGGTCGCTTACAGCCCGTTGGGCCGGGGGTTCCTTACCGGCCGGTTCAAGAAATTTGGCGACCTGCCCGCCGATGATTACCGCCGCCATTCACCGCGATTTCAGGGCGAAAATTTCCAACGCAATCTTGACCTGCTCAAACGCATTGAACAACTCGCGGTCAAAAAACACTGCACTCCGTCACAGCTCGCACTCGCGTGGGTGCTGGCCCAGGGTGAGGACATCGTTCCCATTCCCGGCACCAAGCGGCGGAGATATCTCGAGGAAAATGTTGCGGCGACAAAAATTGAACTGACCGATGACGATTTGAAGCAAATCGCCGAAGTCGCGCCGGTTGGCGTCGCCGCCGGCCCGCGTTATCCCGAGCACATGATGCAGATGATTGGCCGGTGAACGTTTTCTGGAGGGAAGCGCTTCGTCGCTTCCCCATCACGGTAGTCGTCCCACATTGCGGAATCGCTTCTCATGAACTCCGGAGCCGTGGACGCCAGTCGCGCATTTTTTACCTGACGATAATTAGCGCCGACTCACGTCGGCGGCTACAATTCAACGATGCGAAAACCCGTGGCTTGCCCGGCCGATTCTTTTTCTTAAAATACCGGCGCATGTCAGCAACGACTCAATTCGATTTACAGGACTTTCTGGCCACGCGCACCGAGGCCGTCAATCGCGCGCTCGACCGATTTTTGCCGTCCGAAAAGACCCGGCCCGCGACGATCCACAAAGCGATGCGCTACTCGCTCTTCGCCGGCGGCAAACGGATGCGCCCGGCATTGTGCCTGGCGGCTGCCGAGGCTTGCGGCGGCAGCGACGCTGCCGCCCTGCCGCTGGCGTGCGCCGTCGAATGCATCCACACCTATTCGCTCATCCACGATGATTTGCCGGCGATGGACAACGACGATTTCCGCCGAGGTAAACCGACCAATCACAAAGTATTCGGCGACGGCATCGCCGTACTCGCGGGCGACGCGCTGTTGACGCAGGCGTTTGAAATCGCCGCGCAGGCCAAAGGCTGGCCGTGTTATCCACATCGTGATTTGATTCTGGAAATCGCCAGGGCATCCGGCTCGCTGCAACTCGTCGCCGGGCAGGTGGCGGATCTGGAAGGTGAAGGCAAAAAAATCTCCGCCAGCGAACTGCGTTACATCCATGAACGTAAGACCTCCGCGCTGTTGTGCTGTTCTGTGCGCCTCGGCGGCATGAGCGCCAACTGCACGCCGGCACAACTCAAGGCGCTCACGGATTTCGGTTATCACGTCGGGCTCGCGTTCCAGGTGATTGACGACATCCTGGACGTGACGCAGACCAGCGAGCAACTCGGCAAAACGGCGGGCAAAGACACAGCGGCGCAAAAGGCGACCTACCCCGCGATTGTCGGCCTGGAAAAATCGCGAAAAATTGCCGGGCAATTGACTGCCAAGGCGTTCGCCGCATTGAAAACTTTTAAGGGCAAAGCCGTCGCGCTCGAAGCCCTGGCGGAATTTTTGTTAAAGCGGGATAAATAGCAAATCCCGGCCGCCGATATCGCCGTGTCCGGGAATTACCGTTTCCGCGTCCGGAAATTCATTTTCGACCCGGGCCACTGATCCCTCCAATCAATTTGTTTTTACGACCTCCCTCACCTGTTTCCTCTCCCCGGGGAGAGGACATATCGGAGTCAAATTTCTGTTTGCGAAAGATTGTCCGGCCAATCCTGCCGCCTGACATTCCAAAGACGCGGCGAACTTTTCTCCCTCTCCTGGAGGAGAGGGCCGGGGTGAGGACGGTCGTCCAAACCATTCTTGTTTTCAGAGCACCGCCCGCCCGCCTAAAATCGCGTCAGCTTTTCCAGTTCCTTCACGCGTCGATCAATTTGGGCAAGTCTGCTTTTGGTGGTGCGCGTCAGCCCAAAGCCTTCGCAGCAGAACGACGCCACCCCGCTGCCGTGAATCACCGCGCGCCGTCACTCTCGAATCGCTGGCGGAATTTCTTTTGGCGCCAGGCAGATAATTTGCTCATTGTTGGATCGCCAATGGGCCATTGATTTTCAAGACAATCGTTGTGGAAATTTTATCCCGAGCAACTGCCGGAACGGAAATGGTCACGCCGTCAGCGTTGTTGGAAACGTGCAGGCGCTTGTGCCGGCCAAAGGCATTCGACTGCAGCAGATACGCATTCTCGATTTGGTTATTTAATCCGGGAACAACCAGTTTCCCGTCTTTCGGCCAGTCGAAAACGTGAAGATAAAGTGTCGTTCCATCCGCAGTGACCCTTTTCGTGCAACGTCCCCAGGAAAGTTGATGTTCAAACGGGCTGGCGGTGGTACCGTAAATGGCTTCACCGTTGATTTTGAGCCAGTCACCCATTTGCCGGAACCGTTCGACTTCAGGTGGCGGTATCGTTCCCGTGGAATCCGGGCCGACGTTGAGCAGATAATTGCCGCCTTTGCTGGCGATATCAATGAGGTTGCGCAAAAGCGTGGTCGTGGATTTGAAATTCTCGTCGGTGGCGTTGTAACCCCAACTCTTGTTGATGGTCATGCATGTTTCCCAGTCGCGGCCGGGCAAGCCGTTGGGCGGAATTCTTTGCTCGGGCGTCTCATAATCTCCGGCGCCTTTGACCCGGTTGTTGATGATCAGCCCGGGATCAAGCGAACGCAGGTAACGGTATAAATCCTGTCCGTCCTGGTCCGTCCAACCTTTCATCCACTGGCCATCAAACCAAAGGACGGCGGGATGATATTGCGTGATGAGTTCCTTCAGTTCCGTCTTCAGGTATTGAATGTAATCTTCCTTTTTGTCCGGAATGAAGCTGGTGGGATTATAGGTTGGGTGCTCCGGATCAGGGTGGGCTGCCTGCTGGTCCGGGCTGTGCCAATCCATGATGGAATAATAAACGCAGAACCGAATGCCATGCCGGCGACATGCCTCGCTTAACGCTTGAAGCGGGTCTTTATGCCACGGGGTATCGTCCACAACGTTGTAACTCGTGGCTTTGGTGTTGAACATGCAAAAACCGTCATGATGTTTGGAGGTGATGACCAGATATTTCACGCCGCCTTCGGCAGCGATTCGCGCCCAGCGATCCGCATCAAATTTCACGGGGTCAAATTGCGCGGCATATTCGGCATATTGGTCACGCGGCACGTGTCCATTATCCATGAACCATTCGGCATGAGCCGGCACTGAATAAATGCCCCAGTGGATGAACATCCCGAACCGCGCATCGCGCCACCAATCCATGCGCGAATCCTTTTGCTGGGACATTTCTTTGGCGACGGCACAATTGGCGGTCATGGCGATGCCAAGGACCAAACTTAAATATGATGAAAGGGTTTTCATAGCCCGGTCTGTCAGTGAATCAAGTCAAAGTACAAATCCACGCTCCGGAGAACAATACCCGATTGCGCACCAGCCCTTGGGCAGGGTCAAAATTTCGTCAAGTTCTCCAACTCTTTCACGCGCTTTTCAATATCCCCGCGCTTGATCCGGGTCGTGCGGCTCAAGCCGAAACCTTCGCAGCAGAACGACGCGACCACGCTCCCGTGAATCATGGCGCGCCGGAAGTTGTCGTCAATCGGGCCGCGTGCCGTTGCGAGCCAGCCCATCATGCCACCCACGAACGAGTCACCCGCACCGGTCGGGTCCACGACCTTGGACAGCGGGTACGCCGGGCAGATGAAATAACCGCGTGGACCGGACAGGATCGAGCCGTGCGAGCCTTTTTTGATGATGACGTATTTCGGCCCCAGCTTGTGGATTTTCTTCAGCGCGCTGAAGATATTGTCCTCCTTGGTCAACTGGTGCGCCTCGCTGTCGTTGAGAACGAAGCCGTCGATGCGCTTGAGCAGCCGCAGCAAATCCGGCAGCGCGATGTTCAGCCACAAATCCATCGTGTCGGCCACGACGAATTTCGGGCGGCGCATCTGGTCGAGCACGTGACTCTGGAGCGCGGGCGCGATATTCGCCAGCAGGACGAATTGGGCGGCCCGGTGCGCCTCCGGCAGGGTAGGCGTGAAGGTCTCGAACACGCCGAGCTCGGTCAGCAACGTGCGCCGGTTGTTCATGTTCAGCTCGTATTCACCCGACCAGTGAAACGTTTTGCCGGGGAGAATCTGCAGGCCTTCAAGATCAATTTTGTGCCGGCGATAAAGCTCGAGGTATTTTTTGGGGAAATCCTCCCCGACGACGCCCACCAGTTTGACCGGGCTGAAAAAACTCGCGGCGACGGCGGCGTGGCTGGCCGAACCGCCCAGCAGCCGCGGGTTTTCGGCCTTCGGAGTTTTAATGGAATCCAGCGCGGTGGAACCGACGATTAAGACGCTCATGACAAATTTAATTTAATCCCTCAACGGATTGACCGTATCCACTCCGACAAAATCATCTTCATTTTCGGTAACAACCTCCAAATTATTGGCCAGTGCCGTGGCAGCGATGATGCTGTCACGGACAGGCAATGGACGTCCAGCTTTTGCCACATAATTCCCCCAAGCCAACGCCGCTGCTGTGTCGAATGGCAGAACCTGGTAATCTTCAAGTATCTCCCGCAAAAACCCTTCCAAGCGCATTCGCCGCCGCCCTCGTGACGAAACTTCGATGCCTTGCGCGATTTCGGCGACCGTCATCGAAGCAATCGCAATTTGTAACTGATGTTGAACAATCCAATTTCTGGCACGCGGCTGCGTTTCCTTGCACAGTAAATTGGTGTCGAGCAGGTATCTCATTTGAAACGCGATGGAGAAACCAGTTCGCTATTCGGTTTGACCAAGCCGGCAAAGGCGTCGAGATACTCAACGAGCGACCGGCGCGGCACTTTGCGGATTTCAAAACGCCGGACGACTTCGGGCACGCCGACGCGCAGTGCTGAACGCATCACATCCGCCTGGCACAATCGTGTTTTGCGTGAAGCAATCTTGATCAGAGATTTCAACTCGCCATCCACAGGAATCGGCACAACCGGCGCGGCATTTCGTTTCATAGTGATTCACTATAAATGCCTTTTCAAGGTTTGGCAAGAGTTTTAGTACCCGCCTTTGCCTTTTTGAATCAGCTCGATCTCGTAGCCTTCCGGCGCATCAATGAAGGCGAAGGTCGTGCCGCTCGAACTCGTGGTCGGGCCGTCGGAATATTTCAGGCCGTGTTTGGCGAGGTGTTTGGCAAATTCATCGAGGCTGTCCACTTCAAACGCCAGATGCGTCAAATCCGGCTGCACCTGGACCGAAGCGCTGCCCGGGAAATGGCAGATTTCGATTTCCTCGTCGCTTTCGGGCGCCTTGAGAAAAACCAGTTCGGAGCCGCGCGGCGATTTATGCCGCCGGATTTCGTTCAAACCCAGAATTTCGCGGTAAAATTTCACCGTGCGTTCCAAATCATTCACGCGATAGCGCGTGTGCAGCAGTTTTGTGACCTTGCTCATGCGCGAAATCTAATAAGTCCGATGGCCAATGTCCAATATCCAAAGTCGTGGAAAATATCTCAATTTAAAGGAGCGCGGTTTGTCCCAAACCGCAGCGCGCCCGGATCTCAAGCCACCTGTCCGCGCTTACCGATGCTTCTTTGCGCAGGTCCTGCGGCGAGTTGAGGACAACTCGCGCTCCGGGTCGTAAATCAGGACCCCAAACAAGCGGCTCCGCTTTGTTTGACTTTGAGCTTTAGCCTTTGGGCTTTAGACCTTAGAATTTGATTTATGGGCAAACGCCGTGAGGCGCGCGAACGCGCCGTCCAGTTCCTGTTTCAGCACGACCTGAATCCGCCGGAGGATTTGGACCAGGCTTTGGAGGAATTCTGGCAGACGCAGCGCGCGGCGGCCATCGCCGAGGAAAAAGGCCCGGCGACCTGGGGCCAGCCCCACGAATTGGCGCCGCCAACCGCCGAGGAAGCCGAGACGCGCCTGTTCGCCGATCCGCTGATCCGCGGCGTTCTCGAACACCGTGATGCGATCGACGAGCGCATCAAGACTCACGCGAAGAACTGGGAATTTCACCGTATCGCAACCGTGGACCGCAACATCATGCGGCTGGCCATCTATGAAATGCTTTATCGCGAGGACATTCCACCCATCGTCAGTATCAACGAGGCGGTGGATGTCGCGAAAAAATTCTCCACGCAGGACAGCGGCAAGTTCGTCAATGGTATTTTGGACAAGATCAAAGGCGAAGTAATGCGGCCGGCAAGAGTCGTAAAATGAAATTCGCGGACTTACATCTGCACACGTATTTCTCCGACGGGACATTCTCACCGGAGGAGCTCGTTGGTCACGGTCACCGGCTCGGCTTCGCGGCGCTGGCGCTTACGGACCATGATTCGGTGGAGGGTTGTCCGCGCATGGCGGCGGCGTGCGCCGCAGCGGGCATTGATTTCATTCCCGGCACCGAACTTACCGCCGAACACAACGACACCGAAATTCATCTGCTCGGTTATTCCTTGGACACGGAGAACCAAATACTCCTGTCGGAAATCGCCAAATTCCAGGCGGTCCGGCAGAATCGCATCCACGAAATGGTCGCGCGACTCAACGGCTTAAAGGTGCCGCTGCCGGTGGAATCCGTGTTCGCACTGGCCAATTGCAAATCGCCGGGCCGGCCGCATGTGGCCCGCGCACTGGTGAAGGCCGGGCTGGTCGGGAGTCTGGATGAAGCCTTCGAACGATTTCTGAAGAAGAACCGGCCGGCGTGGGTGCCCAAGGCCAAAATGTCCGCGCTCGAAGCCATCGAACTCATCCATCAAGCCGGTGGACTCGCCGTCATGGCGCATCCCGGACTGAACCGTACCGACGACGTGATCCCGGTGCTGGTCGAAG
The DNA here is from genome assembly GCA_035279985.1 of Verrucomicrobiia bacterium. Classification (GTDB taxonomy): domain Bacteria; phylum Verrucomicrobiota; class Verrucomicrobiia; order Limisphaerales; family UBA11358; genus UBA11358. The sequence continues at coordinate 4,103 of DATEGR010000237.1, read as the reverse complement.
CGGGTCTGGACGGCATCGAATGTTTCCATACCAAACACTCGACCGTCACCTCCGAGCGTTATTTGGAAATCGCCGATAAATATCATCTGCTCATCACGGGCGGCTCCGATTGTCATGGTTTCAGCAAGGGCAAACCGCTCATCGGCACCGTCAGGCTGCCCTACGAACATGTGGAGAAACTCAAGGCGAAGGCCGAAACTCCGCACTCCGCACTCCGCACTCCGCATTAACTCATGGGCCTTTTCGCCAAGTTCAAGGCCGGCCTGCAAAAAACGCACGGCAAGCTGGCCCACGAAATCAAACGTATCGTCACCCGCTCGCCGAAGCTCGACGCGGCCGCGCTCGAAGACCTGGAGGCTGTGCTCATCGCCGCCGACCTGGGGCTGGCCATGACCGGGCAAATCGTCGCCGCCGTCAAACACGCCTACGAATCCCAGGGCAGCGCGGGTCCGGACGTTTTCGCCATCGCCCGCGCCGAAGTGGAAAAAAGTTTAAGCGCGAATAAAACCGGCCTGGTTAAAGCCGCACCCGGGCCAACTGTGGTTTCCATCGTCGGCGTCAACGGCACCGGCAAGACCACCACCGCCGCCAAGCTGGCGCATTTGATTCAATCGCAGAAAAAAAACGCGTTGCTGGCCGCGTGCGACACCTTCCGCGCCGCCGCCATTGAACAAATCAAATTGTGGGGCCAAAAACTGAAGGTGGAAGTCATCGCCGGCACCTACGGCGCGGACGCGGCGTCCGTCGCACACGACGCCGTCACCGCCGCACAATCGCGCCAGGCGGATTACCTCTTCATTGACACCGCCGGCCGGTTGCACACCAAGCATAACCTGATGCAGGAATTGCAGAAGCTGCACCGCGTCATCGGCAAGCAATTAGCCGGCGCGCCGCACGAAGTCCTGCTGGTGCTCGACGCGACCACCGGCATGAACGCGCTGAACCAGGCGCGCGAGTTCAACAAGGCCGTGCCGCTGACCGGCCTGGTCGTGACCAAGCTCGACGGCACGAGCAAGGGCGGCATGGTGGTGGCCATCCAGAAGGAACTCGGCCTGCCCGTCAAATTCATCGGCCTCGGCGAACAGGCGGACGACTTGCAGCCGTTCGACGCCAAACAATTCGCCCAGGCGTTGTTTGAGGAATAAACGTTCGGGTAGCCGCGGACGTCAGTCTGCGCTGACTTCTTCGAATTGACCCTTGTGTAAATTTGCGCCGACTCACGTCGGCGGCTACAATGCGCGGTGATGAACAAGATCAACCAAAACCAGGTCGCGTGGGATGAAATCAAATCGCCCAGGGGAAAGTTTCATCTCTTTCGCCGGCACATCTCGCTTGCGCTCGGCGGCAAGAAAGACACCGGCCCCTGGGGCGGCGGGCATCCGTTTGACCTGGAACTGACGCGCATACCGCCCGGCGCAACGAACTGGCCGTACCACGCCCATGCCGCGCAATGGGAGCTTTACGTCATTTTGAGCGGGCGGGGACGGTTGAGGACGCTGGAAGGAGTTTCAGATTTCGGGCCGGGCGATTGTTTCATCGTTCCGCCGGGCGAACCGCACCAGGTTCGTAACACGGGCGCCGAGGATTTGCAGTTTTACGTCATCGCGGACAATTCACCTGCGGATATAACCACCTATCCAGATTCCGGCAAATGGCAAATCAAGCCGCAACGGAAAGTTTTTGAGATGACCGAGGTGGATTATTACCACGGCGAGGAGTGACGCGGTTTTCGACCGAAAGCCGCTAAGCGAACAGTGTGATTTTCTCGACGAACATCGACCCAGGCCGCAGACTGCCGGGCCATGAACTCGAATCCCATTTCAACGCTCGCCGCCCTCGTCGTCACGGCTTTTATGTTGCCCAGCGGTTCGGTTCATGCCGACGGCACGAACGCGGTCTTCCATGTCGTCAGCACCGCTGAAGAACCGATGGTGCCCGGCAAATTTGCGCCGACCTGGGATTCGCTGAAGCAATACCAGTGTCCGGAATGGTTCCGCGACGCGAAGTTCGGCATCTGGGCACACTGGGGGCCGCAATGCGAACCGGAGGACGGCGACTGGTACGCGCGGCTGATGTATTTCACCAACACCGCGCAATATCGATTCCACCTCGAACACTACGGTTCGCCGAAGGATTTCGGGTTCAAGGACGTGATCCACGAATGGAAGGCACAGAACTGGGACCCGGACAAGTTGCTGGCACTCTACAAGCGCGCTGGCGCGCAGTACTTCATGGCGCTGGCCAATCACCATGATAATTTCGACAACTGGGATTCAAAGTATCAGCCGTGGAATTCCGTGAACGTCGGTCCACATAAGGACCTCATCGCCGGCTGGGCGGCGGCAGCGCGCAAATACGGCCTGCATTTCGGTGTGAGTGTCCACGCCTCGCATGCCTGGACGTGGTACGAGCCGGCCCAGGATTTCGACGGCAAACTCACCAAAGCCGACGGCGAGGGGAAATGGTGGGACGGCCTGGACCCGCAGGATCTGTATGCGCAAAACCACACGCCCAGCCCGGGGTATCAAAAATTTGAATCACTGTTCAACCGGTGGGACTGGAATAATGGCGCGAGCATCCCGGACGAGGCTTATTGCGACAGGTATTACAACCGCACGATGGATCTTATCGGGAAATATCATCCCGACCTGATCTATTTTGATGACACGGCGCTGCCGCTGTGGCCGATCAGCGACGCGGGCCTGAAACTGGCCGCGAACTTCTATAACCTCAACAATCAGTGGCACGGGACCAATGACGACGGTGTGTTGTTCGGGAAGGTCCTGACGCCCGACCAGCGCCAGTGCATGGTCTGGGATATCGAACGCGGGGCGGCGAACGAAATCGAGCCGTTGCATTGGCAGACGGACACCTGCCTGGGCAACTGGCATTACGACCGCAAAATTTACGAGCGGCACGGGTACAAAACCACCCGGACCGTCATCCGGACCCTGGCGGATGTCGTAAGCAAGAACGGCAATCTGTTGCTCAGTGTGCCCGTGCGCGGCGACGGGACGATTGACGACCAGGAACTGAAAATCGTCGAAGGCATCGCCGATTGGATGGACACAAACCGTGAATGCATCTTCGACACGCGACCGTGGAAAGTCTTCGGCGAAGGCCCGGCGTCAGCGGGCGCGAAGTTGAGAGAGCAGGGTTTCAATGAAGGCAAAGGCAAACCTTTTACTGCCGCCGATTTCCGGTTCACAGCGAAAGGCGACACGCTTTACGCCATTGAACTGGGCTGGCCGACCAACGGCGCGAGCATTAAATCGCTCGGCAAATCGGCCAAACTGCTCGACGGAAAAATCCACAAGATCGAACTGCTCGGCAGCGGGGAAAAAATCGAGTGGAAACAGACCGCCGATGCGCTGGCCATCGCTCAACCGAAGAACGAGCCGAATGACTTTGCGGTCGTTTATAAAATCACGGTCGAGTGAGTTGGATACAGAAAAGGTCGCGTAGCGTTGTTTGAGAAATGACTGCGTGGCGGCATCTCGGCCGAGTGCCGCATTTCTCCAGTTTTTTCAGATGGCGGCTTTCTGCGGAAAGCCGCTACGATGCGCACGATGTCTGACGCCCAATTCATGCGCCTTGCCCTCCGGCTCGCCCGACGCGGTTACGGCCTGACCTCGCCCAATCCGATGGTTGGCGCAGTGCTGGCGAAAGGCGGGAAAATCATCGGGCGCGGCTGGCACCAGCGCGCGGGCCTGCCGCACGCGGAAATTGAGGCACTCCACGACGCGCAAAAACGCGGACTCAATCCCAAAGGTGCGACGCTTTATGTAACGCTCGAACCGTGCAGTACGCACGGCCACACGCCGCCCTGCACGGACGCCATCATCGCTGCCGGCATCAAACGCGTGGTCGTCGGTACGACGGACCCGAATCCGAAACATTCCGGCCGTGCCTTCAAAATCCTGCGGCGCGCCGGGATTGAAGTCACTCCGATCGGTGGGGTGGCCAGGAATCATCGGCGCACCTCCTCTCCCGGCCTTTGGCCACCCTCTCTCCCGTTGCCGACGGGGGAGAGGGGCGGGGCGAGGGGGCGCTCATTGGCAAACGAGTGCGTGCGGCTCAACGAAACTTTTAATCACTGGATC
>DATEGR010000236.1:0-3117 GCA_035279985.1 Verrucomicrobiia bacterium | reverse complement strand
AGGAAACAACATTACGGTTCAGGTGACCAACTCCCTCGATAACCTGGTTTACAGCTATCCGATTACATTGCGCCGGCCGGTGCCGGCCAATTGGCCGGCGGTTGCGGTCTCACAAAACGGCCGGGCGATAACCGCGAAACTTGTCACCGTTAATTCAACCAATTACGTGATGTTCGATGTTGTGCCCAATGGCGGGGATGTAGTCCTCTCGAAGACGGTCTTGCCGTTTACTCTCAGCAACCCGGTGCTGACCGCTCCTGCCAGCTTGAGTTTTCAGCTGAATGGCCAAACCGGTGTGACCTACACGGTCTCTTCCTCAACGGACTTGATGAGCTGGTTGCCGCTTCAGAGCAACACACTGGTGGACACCTCCGCGGATTTCACGGTCGATGCTTCCAGTGCGTCCCGGTTTTACCGCGCCCAGTGGGTCCAATAGTTGATCCTTCCCGAAAAACCTCAAGCCCCGTTGCAGCGGCATATTCCGTTCGTTTTCCAGATGGTGCCGCTCCTGACGGAGCTTTATTCGTTTTGGGATTTTTAACTGCAAAGATTTCAACCCTACGGGCTTCCGGAGATCGGCCACCGGTGGAATTCCGCCGTTGACTTTGGGATGTAACTTCCCAGACTCCCGCTCCGTCAATTACGACACTATGAAAATCAACTACCTGAAAACGTCCGCGAAATCCGCGGTTTTAGCCACTGTGCTGGCCTGCGGCGTCAGCCTGCGCGCCGCCACGCCGGCAACGCCACAAACGATAAGCGACGGTGTCACCGGCCTGAACCCATTCCAAACCGTCGCGATGAGCAATTTCTCGGAAGCGAAGGCGCTGACCCGTGCTTATCGGATTCTGGCCACCGGTGATCACGATTACAAAGGCCACCGCGTAAAGGCCATGCACCAGATTGAAGCTGCGGCCAAATTACTGGGGGTAAATCTGGGCGGCGACGCCAAAGACCGGCAAAAGCAGGCCCTTTCGGATGACAAACTGCGCGACACCCGGGGGCTGCTCGAAATTGTGCTCAACTCAGCCGAAGTCAAAGCCCAACCGCGCATCAGCAAACACATCTCCGAAGCCATTGATCAAATCAACGTTGCCCTGAGCATTCGCTAGGGAAAATCCGTGGGACAGGCGTCGCGCCTGTCTCCAGCTTGGGAAATTTTACTTCCCGTTCAGCGAGTCCTCGTCCATCGGGCAGAACCATCGCCCAAGGCGGTGAATTTAAAGTTAGAGACAGGCGCGACGCCTGTCCTACGTACTACCCGTTTGCGCCAACTTTTTTTATTTCGCCGTGAGTCCATCCAGCATCGGTGAATTCCGAATCACCACGTTCTTGACGGAATCAAATTTTGCCGCCGGCACGCCGGGAGCGAGCTGGGCCTTGAAATTGTCAACCTCCAGACCGTCCACGTCCACGCATTCGATGGCAGGCCGCAGGTCTGCCTGGTCAAAACTCTCGCGGATATTGGCCAGGGCCAGGTCGCGGACATGCCGCGCAAACAGTCCGTAGGCAGGCAGTGCGCCGAACTGGGCCGGTTCGGGATAACCGGGGCCGAGTTCGGGCTGCACGCGTTCAGCTTGCGCTTTCGTCCCGCCCCCCTTGAATTCGAGCCGGATATTTTCCAACCGGACGCCTTCGATGGGATGGCCGGGAATACCGGTAATCAGGATACCGCTGCGGGGATCCACTCCGGTGGCAATCACGTTGGAAATGAAAATGTTCCGCATCCGGCTGGGAACAGTCACGTCCGGACCACGATTGCGCTCACCGGTGGTCAGGTAAATTGGACAGGCGATGACATCCATCATCGTGATGTTGTTGATGGTAATGTTTTCCATGATGCCGCCATCCACTTCTTCCAGTGCCAGTCCGTGACAATCACGAAAGGTGCAGTTGGCAATCGTCACGTTGCGAAAACCGCCGTTGGCCTCCGTGCCGAACTTGATCCGGCCCGTCCCGCCCCGGGTCGGTTTCATCGTGCCGTCGAGCAGTGTGCCTTCCTGAAAACCGGACACCTGGCAATTCACAATCGTCAGATTTTCCGTAATGACATTCCGGCCCAGCGCAAACGTGCTCTTCGGGCACAACCCGTCGTCGCGCGGCGAATTGATGCGGCAATTGGAAACCATCGTATTGCGGCAGCAATCAATATCAATGCCGTCGCGGTCGGTGTCCATCGTCACGTTGTCCACGGTCAGATTGTCGCAACCCGTGGCCAGGATGGCGAAGTGGCCGCCGTGAAAAATGGTGATGTCGCGCAGCAGCACGTTGCGGCACAGCTTGAGCGCGATGGCCTTGTTGCCGAGCCGGGAAGGGGGATAATTGGTTTCCAGGACCGGCGTCCGATTGGTTGGCCTCCAACGGGAAAACCCGCACATCTCGTCGAGCAGCCGATCGTCGCGTACCAGCCCGCCGCCCTTGATCATGCCAGTGCCGGTGATGGCAACGTTCGTGAGATTTTCACCCCAAATAAGGCTGTTGTGAAAATACGTATGGCCGCCGTCCTGATACGCCTGGCCTTGCCAGGGTTCCGTCGGATCATAGGCATTCCTGGCCTGCGGCGCGCCGAGAATCACCGAGCCGGCATCCAGAACCAAATGGATGTTGTTCGTCAGATGAATGCTGCCGCACAGAAACGTGCCGGCAGGGACAAAGACCGTGCCGCCGCCAGCCGCGGACGCCGCCTGAATCGCCTGGTTGATCGCCGGGCTGTCCAGATTCGTTCCGTCACCGACGGCGCCAAAACTGCGAACGTTGAAAACCGTTTGGTCATTGGGTGACGCAGCGGCCGACACGAGGAAACCAAAGGAAATGAAGATGGCAAAAGTCCGCGTTTTCATTTTCCAATTCTGGCCGATTCCTCCGCCGTTGGCAACCGTCGGTAAACCAGACGCAAGCCAATTAAGCCGTAACGATGGAGTAGGACAGGCGTCGCGCCTGTCTCTGACTTTTGAATTTCCACCTTGAGGCGTTGTTTCCTCGACTTATGGGCTGTCACCAACGGGTGAGGAGAAATTTTTAGATGGAGACAGGCGCGACGCCTGTCCTACGCGTGTTGGTTGTCGCTTGGCGTCCATTCTCAACTGCATGGTTCCGGCTAAGAGTGTCGCTTGAACT
>DATEGR010000235.1:0-5905 GCA_035279985.1 Verrucomicrobiia bacterium | reverse complement strand
GAATTTCCTCCGTGCGTTCCGCGTTCGGTTGCCAGTTGGCCAATGCGCGAACGTTGTGTTCGGTCACTTTCCTGCCGTCGCAATTACGCAGGACCGATTCGAGCACAAGCCGGATGGAAACGGGCAGGCGGGAAACCGGCCCGGCGCCGGCCGATTCGAGCGCGGGCAATGAATAGAATTTTCCCGATTTGCCGTTGCCAGCGTCAAATTCCTGCAAGGTGTTAAACAAGCTGCGCGATGCGTTCATTTAATGGTCAAAATAACTCAATAAAAATGAAGGCTGCGCGCCGCAGTGTCAAGCGAAGCGCAATCCCGGGTGTGTCCAAATTGGGCAGTAGGGCACGACGTAAGGAGTGCTTGCCCAACGACTCGTTACCTCGTCGCCTACAAATTTAGGACAGTACCCAATCCCGGGTGGTGTCCTGATTTGAAATCCGAATTGCCGAAACGGGGCGCGAGTTGTCCCAACTCGTCCCGATTCAGAATCGGGACTGCGGATTGAGGACAATCCGCGTTCCAGGGTAAATTAAGACACTACCCAATTCCGGGTGGTGTCTTAATTTGCTCGGAGTTCCGCCTTTAGGCGGCTCGGAACCGCGTAAACGCGTAACTCCAAACTTCGAATCAGGGCACTGCCCATTGCACAGGCCTCGGGAGCGCTGGCGTCCTGCCGGCTTGTTTCGCTGCCAGGGATCTTGCGCGCCGTCGGGACAGCAGCGCTCCCAGACAGAATATGCGGAGCGGAATTCAGTCCCGCGAAGTGCCGGTGCCATTCACCGGGGAAGTTTCCGGGTGCAGCAGGCCGGTGATCCGGCGTTCCAAGCGCGGAAGATCGAGCGGTTTGGTAAAAAAATCATCGGCGTGCATGGCCACGGTACGTTTGGTCACCTCGCTGGAAAGCGCGCTCATGAAGATGATGGGGATTTTTTTGGTGGACGGCTGGCGGCGCAGGATTTCGCAGACCGACAGGCCGTCCAGGTCCGGCAGCAGGATGTCGAGCAGGATGAGGTCCGGTTTGAACTGCCGTGCCTGGCTGAGGGCCTGTACCCCGTCATTGGCCACGATGAATTCGCAACCCAGGGCAGCGAGGCGGAACTGCACCAGCTCGACAAAATCCCGCTCGTCGTCCACGATCAAAATGCGAGGCACCATGTTGTCAAGCTAAGCCGGTTCCGCGCCAAACACCATGACGGTGCGGTTAAAGCTGGGTCACGAACTGGCAACGGAAACCCGGCCAAAATACTTGTTCTGCCCGGGCCGTTCTGATAGCCCTGCCGGCAGATGCCAACGAAACAAGGTTCCATTCATCTGTTCCGGCTTTTCGGAATTGACGTGTATCTGCACTGGGCCTGGTTCTTTGCGGTCTGGTATTTCGTCTACGGCGCGAGAGGCAACACTTCTACCACCTGGAGCGTTCTGGAGTGCCTGGCGTTGTTTGCCATCGTATTAATCCATGAATTCGGCCATCAGCTTGCCTGCCGCTCCGTTGGCGGAAAAACCCACGACATCATTCTCTGGCCCCTGGGCGGGGTGGCCTACGTGTCACCGCCGCAACGCCCCGGCGCCCAACTCTGGAGCATCGCCGCCGGGCCGCTGGTCAATGTCGTGCTCTTTCCCATTTTCACCGTGGTTCTGCTCCTGGCGCGGTCCGCGGGTTGGGGAGATACCATGCCGGATGCCTGGTTTTTTGTCCTGACCCTCTGGTACATCAACACCGGTTTGCTGCTCTTCAACATGCTCCCGATTTATCCGCTCGATGGCGGACAAATTCTGCGGTCGCTGCTCTGGTTTGTGTTTGGGCGGGCGCGGAGCCTGATGATTGCCACCGTCATCGGACTGGTGGGCATCGTCGCTTTTATTCCCTTTCTCATCATGGCCAATCAGATGTGGTATTATCTGCTGGCCGGGTTCGCCGTGCTGAACTGTTGGGGCGGTCTGATGCAGGCGCGCGCCCTGGCCCGCGTGGCCAACGCGCCGCGTCGCAACGGCTTTGCCTGCCCGAATTGCCAAACCGCGCCGCCCCAGGGCGCGTTTTGGCTGTGTGGCAAATGCCGGAATCCGTTCGACACCTTTGCCACGCAGGGCCTGTGCCCAAACTGCAATACTCAATACTCTGCCACCTCCTGCCCCGAATGCGGAACTCTCCATCCGTTCAGCAAGTGGATGACTTCAACGAACGTTCCGCCGACGTTGCCATAACCCCAAATTCAAATCCGTGCAAAACCGGAACGCCGGGCATCGTCGCGGCGCGAAGTGATGGATTTTTCCAATGAGCCGAGGCGGTGCCCGGTGCTCCGGGCGCTGGTCTACCGTCTCAGAATTGCCTTGCCTATTGGGGGCCATTCGAGAGCGGCGGAGGGCCGCCGCAGTTCACTCGCGAATATTTTCGGAGTCCAGGACGCCTCGCGATTTTGAACGTCTTCGACGACGCGGTAGCGTCCTGGAGTGCGCCAGTCCTCTGGCGCTTTGGCCACGAAACGTAAATGCACTTGAGAGACAGTACACTAGCGAAATGACCTTTGGAGAGTTCTCCAAATGCATTTCGTACCGGTGGCAAATACCGGTCCAGACTAATCCTGTGGTGGAATTGAGTTCTTGGCGAACGGCATCTCTCCGTCGGAGTGAATGCGATTACCCGCCGCATCCACGAGGTTTACGGTAATGAAGACCAAGAGTTCCTCGTTTTTTCCGTAAGGCCGGTCTCCGGGTCTTTTTGTTTTCACAAAATAATCGGGTTCGGCGCTGACTTCATTTCCGCCCTCGTAAAAACGCGCCTTTATTCCGCCCAAAACAAGTGTCTGTCCGTCCAATAATTTTATGTTCGCGCTGGCTTTGCGAACGGCAAAGCCCGGCGAAATCGTTGGCATATCTATCTTCTGACCTCGAGAAGTATAGGCCACCGCCGTGTTGGTCGAGCGGTCATAACCCAGGAATTGCGTCACTGAAACAATAGTTTTCAAATCGATCGTATAACCGTCGACCAGTGCGTTCGGAACTACATCCACAACCGGACCGGTCTCCACCACATTGGTTTGTGGAACGACCGCTACAACGGAATTCGTTGGCATTTCGAGGAGGGCAAAATTGGTGATGATTGTTATGATTTGAGTTGCCCGCATCTCCGTTTGCCGCCCACTGGTGGTCGTTACTTCCGGTTCAGCTAATTCTTCAAAACCGGGATTGTGGTTGATGGCATGAAGAGCGGTTCGAAACTGCGATTCAGTCATGATACCGGTAAATGATCCCGGCAAATCACGCGACAAATAGTGACCGTCACCTATTTCTATTATTCTCCCGGGATTAATACTTCCCAGATAAACATCGCCAGCAGCTGATTCAGGAAGCTCGATAAACCGCGCCTTGATGTGGATCTGCGGTGTTGTCTCAATGAGAGCGGGGATAATCCGCTCAACGGTGTCGAGGTCGGATAACGTCGCTCGCACAAACAATAAACCCAATCGATCATTATAGAACACTGCTTTGCCTTTGGGCGTCTCCCAATCGACCCCCATTATGCCTAAGAGACTCTTGGCGATGGCCGTGACGTTGTTGGTGTCCAGACCGGAAATGTTTCGTACGGCGTTAGCGAACGCATATGCATTCACCTTAAAAGTCCGACTGAACAGGTTCGTTGAGTTTTCAGCAGTCGCCGCTGCTTCGGAAGGGTACTGGATAAACGCGGCGTCTCCTTCCTCGATTGCTTTTGCCGAAAAACCATTCAATTTCAATACGACCCGGTTCACTCGCGCCAATTGCGCCTCCGATCCATGAACCGAGATCATCCCGTTGTCGGTGTAAAAGTAAACCGTCGGCGGGATTGACACTCCCGCTGCCAGCAACGCTTTCCTCAATTCGTCCTTGGTAACCGGATGATTCAGTTTGAAAGTCCTGTTCTGTAAAGTTGTTGCCGGAGAGTCGTGCGCTGTTCCACTCCCGACCGCCAGATTGGTAACCACACTGTCCCGCGGGCCGATAGTCACCCGCAGCCGCTCCTGAAAATGCGCCGTGTTGGTGACGATTTCCACGCCGATAGCCGCAAGCAGACTTTTGTCGGGATCGCCGCCATAATTCTTCACGCGAACCACAATGCCGCCGTGGTCTTCGGCTGAAGCTGCGGTGTGGAAATAATTGGTAACCGCGGCTCCCGCCGGGCCACCCACCACCGTTCCCCGGAGCTTCAAATCAATGGCACCGTCCGCTACGATCGGTTCGCAGTCGAATTCAACGCTGTTGGTCCCGTTGCCGATAAAAAATTCCGCCGTTATCCCGCTCCCGGTCAGGATCCGCGGACGCTGAATCAATTGCAGGCCGGAGGATTCAAGATTTTCGACCAATTCCCCGAATTTCTCCGGCGAGGCGGACCACCAGTCATCGCCATACGACCGGCCGTGATAAAATGGCAAGCCGGCGACAAACTTGTCAAAGTCGGCGGACGGCGTCTGATAAATGCGGGCTTCAACCAGGACGTTCCTCCGGAGAGGATTGTTGCCCAACGGCAGTTCGCAGATGCCGTCGGCACGGTTCAATTGTTCGATGACTCGCCGAAAAATCTCCAGCCGGGCTGGCGTGTTTTCCGTGGTGATCTCGCCGGTCCGGGTGTTGAACGCGATTCCATTCGACGGGCCGCAATACACGCCTTCGCCCCGTAAAAGGTCCAGCAGGATGACGGTGTAATCATTTGTCGGGGATAACAAAGATTGTGCGGCTTGAGCTTTGACATTTTTTTTGAAAATGCCCGGATCGACTTTCAGCGTGAGCGATTCTGGTTGAACCGCCGTCGCGTCGATCGCACTCGATGCCGGTGCCGGACCCGGTGCTTCACCCATCGGCAGGGCCACGGCACTGAACACGAAAATGCAGCAGAAAGACAGGAAGCTCAGGCCGGCTTTGCGGACCGGACGGAAATTTACCAGTCGCTCGATGCGCTTCCGCAAAGCCGTGCGCGATTCCATGATGCCGACCAGTCCCAGACTCATCAGGGGGCGGCTGAGCGCCAGCTTCGCCACCGTTAACAGCGTTGGCGCGTAGTTTTCCGCTTCGCCCTGCAACGCCAGCATGACGGCGTCGTCCACGGCCTCTTCGCGCAAGCGCCGAATCCGCGCGTTGGCCAGCCAGAGCAGCGGATGCCACCAGTAGGCAATTTGCAGCAGCGCCTGCGCGCAGTTCACCCAGACATCTTTGCGCCGGAGATGAAACGCCTCATGCAACAACACCGCGCGCAGTTGCCCGGCGGAAAGTCGTTCCGCCAGCACCCGCGGCAACAGAATCACCGGACGGCACAATCCGCAAACCGCCGGCGACATCCGGCCGGGAACGAGCTTCAATTGGGGCGCGGAACGCAAACCGGCCCGAAGCCGGATTTCATCCAGCAGGCCGGCGAATTCTTCCGACGGTGCCGCGCCGCTGACTTTCCGCGAAATCTGCCACCAGCGAAACGCAAGCCACAACAGCAAACCGGCGCTCATCAATCCACACCCGAGCAAAACCCAGCCGGCACCCTCCAGCTTCGGTGAGGATGGTTTGAGCGCGGGAATGGTTTCCGGAATTAAATCCGCCAACGACGGGGCGGAATCGTAAGTAACGACGTATTGGGGAATGGCGGGCGGCCGGACCGCGGCCCGGTTGGGGAAGAGCCACCACGCCGCCCCGGTCGGCAACGCCAGGGCCGGGGGCAGGCAAAGTTTCACCAGGACCACCAGCCACAGCGCATAACGGACGGACGCGCGAATTTTGCCCCGGCTTAAGAAATCAATCACGAACAGAATGACGATCAGCAGGCTGGACTGCCAGAGCATTGGCCAGGCGAAGCTTAAAAAATCTCCGCCCCATTGGTTCAGATTTTCGATGAAGGTATTCATGCGCGCCTCCGGAGCTGCCGATTATTGTTTCGACGACTTTTTTTTCG
>DATEGR010000234.1:0-11103 GCA_035279985.1 Verrucomicrobiia bacterium | reverse complement strand
ACGCCTTTTGGGCGTTTTTGACCTCATACCGCCCAAGATTTTCCGAGATTTTTATTGCTATTACGGTGGAAACCGTCAGGCTGACTGCGTCTGTTAGATAGCTTGTCTCTTTCAAGGCATGGTAAATCCTCAGGTGAACCTGGTTCAGTGATGATTTGAAATCCGATGAACGGAAACAGTCTGGTAAAAGCAAAGTTTAGTCTAGGACAGTAAAACATCATATGAGCAGTAAATTATTTGTCGGGAATCTTTCCTTTGACACCACCGAAAACGACCTGCAGGACGCGTTTGCCGCGCACGGCACGGTCATGGAAACCAACCTGTTGATGGACCGGGAAACCGGCCGTCCCCGCGGTTTTGGTTTCATCACCATGAGCTCCGCCGAGGAAGCCCAGAAGGCCATCGAAGCCATGAACGGCTCGCAACTCGGTGGCCGCGCCCTCACGGTCAACGTCGCCAAGCCGCGTGAAGAACGCGCCGGTGGCGGCGGCGGTCGTCGGGAATTCCGGGTGAGAGGCAGCGGCGATCGTAATCGCTACTGAGCCAGTTCGGATTTCAGGGCGGAGTCCGGTGAAAACCGGGCTCCGCCTTTTTATTCTTCGGTTCGTCCAAACGCCTCCCCCTTCCCCGGCACGCGTGCGACGCGGCGCATCACGATTTCAAGGGGCCGACGGTTTCAGCTCCGAAATGACCCTGCCCTCGGGGATTTTTTTGCGGGCCGACAACCGATGCGCGCCTTTGAGCAGGCGGCAGAAATCTTTTTTGCTGGTGACGGTTTTCGTGCCGGCCTTGCTGGCAAGACTGTCCAGCGATTTGTATTCCACCTCGAGCCGTTCCAGCCGCACGATGCGGACATATTGTCCGTCCTTTTTCCAGACCTGACCCTGGCAAAGTTTCACGGCCATGTGATTTTGGGGGGTAATCTGTCCCTCCTGACTTTTGTCGGGAGAGGCAGCGATGGGCGACTGGTTACTTTTTCTTGTTGGCAGTCTGCTTGTCGGCGATGGCCTGTTTTTTTATCCGGTCGGCGCTGTTGGCTTGGGCCTGTTTCTGGTTTGATTTTTTCCGGTTCGATTTGGGGGATCGGTCGCCCATAATTTTGCTTTTATTCCGCGGTTGATTCACCTGCGGCATGTCAGTTTCTCCGAAGGGGCTCACATCCTGCCTGCCGGGGTTGCCATTGTAAATGATGGACTCCGTCTCAAAATGAAGATTCGTCCATAAGTTGCCGCCGGTGACGGGTTGGAGGGGTCGACCGGGCAAAATCCAAAACTTGTTCCGGCCCAATTTTTTGTTATGATCCACGACCTTTGTGAACATCACGGAAGAAATCCAGAAGCGGCGCACGTTCGCCATCATCTCGCATCCGGACGCGGGCAAGACCACCCTGACGGAGAAACTGTTGCTTTACGGCGGCGCGGTGCAGCTCGCCGGCTCGGTCACCGCGCGCAAGAACCAGTCCGCCACCACGTCCGACTGGATGGAGTTGGAAAAGAAGCGCGGCATTTCCATCAGTTCCACGGTGCTGCAATTCGACTACAGCGGCTACCGCCTCAATCTGCTCGACACTCCGGGGCACAAGGATTTTTCCGAGGACACCTACCGCGTGCTGACGGCGGTGGATTCGGTCGTGATGGTGATTGATGCGGCCAAGGGCATCGAACCCCAGACCCGCAAGCTGTTCGAGGTCTGCCGCCAGCGCGGCGTGCCCATCTTCACGTTCATGAACAAGTGCGACCGGCCCACGAAGGACCCGCTCGCCTTGCTCGATGAGCTGGAGCACGTGCTCGGCATCGGTGCGTTCCCGGTGAACTGGCCCATCGGCAACGGTTTCGAGTTCCAGGGTGTTTTTGACCGGCAGACCAAACTGATGCATTTGTTCGAGCGCACCGCGGGCGGCCAATATCGGGCACCGGTGCAGATTGGTGGGCTGGAGGATCCCACGATTCGCGGCCGGCTGGAGGACGCGACGTTTCACAAAACGGTCGAGGAACTCGAAATGCTCGAACACGCCGGGCACGACTGGGATGACGCCGCCGTGTTGGCGGACAAAACCACGCCGGTGTTTTTCGGCAGCGCCAGTAACAATTTCGGTGTGCAACTGCTGCTGGATGGATTTTTGAAACACGCACCCGGACCGAAAGGACGGCATTCAGCCGCATCCGTAGGACAGGCGATGCGCCTGTCTCCAACTGAAAAGAATCCAGAGAATGGAGACAGGCAAGATGCCTGTCCTGCATTTATAGCCCCGGAACATCCGGCCTTCTCCGGTTTCATCTTCAAAATCCAGGCGAACATGGATCCGAAGCATCGCGACCGCATTGCGTTCGTCCGGGTTTGTTCCGGCAAATTCGAGCGCGACATGACCGTGCATCACTCGCGGTCGGAAAAGAAGGTGCGCCTTTCGAGCTCTCACAAACTTTTCGGCAACGAACGCGAGACCGTGGACGAGGCGTATCCCGGCGACGTCATCGGCCTGGTCGGCCACAACAGCTTTGGCATCGGGGATACGCTGACGACCGATCCCAAAATTGTTTACCAGGAAATCCCGCGTTTCACGCCGGAAGCCTTCAGCTATCTGCACAATCCGAACACGGCCAAGTTCAAACAATTCCGCCAGGGGCTGGATCAATTGATGCAGGAAGGTGTCATCCAGGCGCTTTACCTGCGCAATTCATCGGTAAAAACGCCGTTGCTCGCCGCCGTTGGCCCGTTGCAGTTCGAGGTGGTGCAATTCCGGCTCGAAAATGAGTACGGCGCGGTCTCGCGCCTCGAAGCCGCGCCGTGGACGGTCGTCCGCTGGCTGCCGGTGGAGATGAAGGAAGACGACCTTGACACCCTCTCGCTGCCGACCGGCTCACGCATTGCCTACGACGTGGGCAAAAACGCCGTGGTGCTGTTCCCCAACGATTGGTCCGCCCATTATTTTGCCAAAACCAACGAGCACGTGCTGCTGTCCGCATTGCCCGTGCAAACGGCGAAGGAATAAACCACGGATGGACACAGATGCACGCGGATGAAAATACATCGTCCACAGGTAGGGCGCGTCACTCCGTGCGCGCCGTTGGGCGATTGTTGGCATGCGGTCGTCACACCACGATCGGCGGCGGGCAGAGGACTGCCCGCCCTACCAGTGAATCCGTGTTCATCCGTGGTTAAAACATGTCCACCATCCTCACCGCCACTGAAATTACTGTAAGCTACGGCGACCGCACGGTGCTCGACGCCGCGACGCTGGCCCTCGATGAAGGTGACCGCATCGGGCTGGTCGGGCGCAATGGCTGCGGCAAGACCACGTTCCTCCGCATTCTGGCCGGGCTGCAATCACCCGATCGCGGCGACGTCGCCCGGCGTCGCGACCTGGTGGTGAGCTACCTGCCGCAGGATTTCATGCTCGATGCGACGAAGAGCGTA
Source organism: Verrucomicrobiia bacterium (assembly GCA_035279985.1). Taxonomy (GTDB): domain Bacteria; phylum Verrucomicrobiota; class Verrucomicrobiia; order Limisphaerales; family UBA11358; genus UBA11358. The sequence goes on along the minus strand of DATEGR010000234.1, from coordinate 7,689 downwards.
CTCGAAAACATCCGCGACGGTGCCCAGTACGTGCTCAACTTGATCACTGAATTTGAATCGCTGCCGCACGACTCGAAACGCCACGAGGAACTGGAACATCGCATCGCCACGCTGGAAGGCTGGACACTGGACCGGCGCATCGAGACCGCCATGTCGCACCTGAACTGTCCCGCCGGCGACCGGCGCATCGACACGCTGTCCGGTGGCGAGAAACGGCGCGTGGCCATGTGCCGCGCCCTGGTCTCGGACCCCGACCTGCTGATTCTGGACGAGCCGACGAACCATCTGGACCCGGAATCCATCGAGTGGGTCGCGGAATTTCTCGACGAGTTCCACGGCTCGTTCCTGGTCGTTACGCATGACCGTTATTTCCTCGACCGCGTGGCGAAGCGCATGGTGGAGTTGTCCGATGGCCGGTTTTTCTCGCACGCCGGAAACTACACCGATTATCTGCTGGACAAGGCCGAGCGCCAGGCCGCCGACGCCACCATCGAGCACAAGCGCCAGATGTTCCTGAAAAAGGAACTGGCCTGGGTGCGGCAGGGTCCGCGGGCGCAGCGCAGCAAACAGAAGAACCGGTTCGAGCGTTACTACGAAACCGCCGCGCAGGACGGGCCGTTGATTGAGGAAGACGTGGAGCTTTGCATTCCGCCGCCGCCGCAACTGGGTAATCGCGTGGTCGAGTTGAGCAACCTCGGCATGGACCTCGGTGGGCGCACGCTGTTCCGCGGATTCAACTTCACGTTTGAGAACGGCCAGCGCATCGGCGTGGCCGGGCGGAACGGCCTCGGCAAAACCACGTTGCTCAAAATCATCATCGGCCAGCTGGCGCCCACCGAGGGCACGGTGAAGACCGGCCAGCTTACGAAGTTCAACTACGTGGACCAGGGCCGGATTCAATTGCGCGAGGAGCGCACCGCGCTGGAGGAGGTCAGCGACGGCACGGAATTCGTCATCTTCGGCGACGCCAAAATTTCACTGCGTGCCTATCTCAAGCGGTTCTTGTTCGCCGACGATCGCATCACGACGCAGGTGAAATACCTGAGCGGCGGCGAACGCAGCCGGCTGTTGCTCGCTCGCATCCTGAAGAACGGCGGCAATTTCCTCATCCTCGACGAACCGACGAACGACCTGGACCTGCCGACGTTGCGCGTGCTGGAGGAGGCATTGATTGCGTTCCCCGGCACCGTGTTGGTGGTGAGCCACGACCGCTATTTCCTGAACCGCGTCTGCACCGACGTGCTGGCGTTTGAGGGCGACGGCAAAATCCATCACAGCGTCGGCGACTACGATTACTATCTGGAAAAGAAGCAGCGCGCGACCGTAGCGGCGACTCGGCAGAGCGCCGCCATAGTTGCCTTGAACAAGTCTTCCGCACTCTCACGAGATGCGGCGACGAGGGCGACGAAGACAGTGCAACCTGCCAAACCCCGCAAGCTTTCGTTCAAGGAAGCGCGCGAACTGGAAGGCATGGAGGCGCACATCCACGCCGTGGACGCGGAAATCGCCCGCATCGAAGGCCTGTTCGTTTCGCCGGATTTTCATCGCACGCACGCCACCCAGACCACCCGGCTCAACGCCGATCTCACCGCCGCGAAGGAGAACCTCGCAAAGCTCTATGCGCGCTGGGAAGAGCTGGAGGCGATCAAGGCCGCGGCAGAACGGCCCGGTTAGCGCGGTTCATCAAGGTTTCAAGAGGCCGGCGAAATTGGCGCGATGACGCCAGAGCAGGAACAGCGCAAGGGCGGCAACGACCGACGCGACCTGCCAGCCTTGATGATTCAGGAAGATGTGAAAGCAAAGGATGTTCACGATCACCGGGCCGAGCAACGTCAGGCCAAGCGGAATGTAACGGCCAATCAGGAGAATCAATCCGCCGGCGACCTGGCAGAATCCAACGACTTTCACATAGCCCGTGTCCAGCATGGCGTTGATGAAGTCGCCGGAAGGCCCGGACATCGGCGGCGGATGGATAAAATGCAGAAAGGCGTTCGAGCCAAAGACGACAAACACGAGTCCGAGCAGGACGCGGGCAATGATTTCGGCGATTTTCATACGGCAATGTTGGACAGTACCGGTAAGATTTCAACCCCTTTCCCAAACAGCTCAAGTCCATCCTTTGGAGCGTTTACAGTTATGACGTAGCGCAGGCTTCCCGGCCTGCGGGTTCTGGCGACTTTCCAGTCGCCACTTCCGGGCGGACGAAACACGGGACAGGAATGTCCCGCCAACCCGCAGGCGAGAATGTCTTCGCTACCTGAAGGATGGAATCGCTTCAGCCCAGGATTGGCCCGCAACCCGGGACCCTCCCGGGTCAACCACGACAAATATTGTCGCCCGAACAGCAAGGAGTGGTGAGGAATTGATCGAACAATTCTTTGACTTCCCTGAGCAACAGGCGTTTGCTGATGGCGACCAAGTTGCGACCGTCTTTACCTCGCCTGTTTTCGAGCCGTCGAAGCCGCGATTCCATCTTGTTGGGAAAGCCATTATAAAAGTCCATGAGTAAAAAAATTCTTTTGACCAGTGTCTGCCGTCCGATGGGGCCGCAATACGGCGACGCGCCGTCGGTCGGTTATGAACTGCTTTATCGCCAGGTGACGCGGGCGCAGGGCCTCTTCAGTCCGCGCACGGTGAACGTGCATTTCGGGCTGGATTACATTGCCGAAAATCTCGACGCGCCGACGGTGGTGCTGCAATACCCGTCCCGGCGCGAGTTAATCAAGGAACTCAAGAAGGGCTACGACTACGTGGGCGTCTCCTTCATCATGGCGGTGATGCACAAGATGAAGGAGACGGTCGCCCTGATCCGGAAATACGCGCCGGACAGCAAGATTGTCCTCGGCGGTTACGGCACGGTGTTGAAGGACGATGTGCTCAAGCCGTATGCGGACCACATCTGCCGCGAGGAAGGCGTGGCGTATTTCCGCCGGCTGCTGGGCGAACCGGAAATCCCGATGCCCTACAAGCATCCGCTCATCGTGAGCTGGCTCAAGGTGTTCGGCTGGAAAGTTTCCGGCACGGGAAAAATCTTCGCCGGCCTCGGCTGCCCGAATGGCTGTGATTTCTGCTGCACGTCGCATTTCTTCTCGCGCAAGCACATCAAGCTGCTGCCCACCGGACAGGATATTTACAACGTGGTGCAAAGGTACTTCGACCTCGATCCGAACCTGGTCTTCCTGATTCTCGACGAGGATTTCCTGCTCAACAAAAAGCGCGCGCTGGAATTCCGCGAGTGCGTTTTGCAGGGCGACAAGCGGCCTTCGATCTTCGCCTTTTCGAGCATCAAGGCCATCAGCCAATACAAGGTGGAGGAAATTCTGGAGATGGGCATTGACGGCTTTTGGATCGGCTACGAAGGCACGCGGTCGAATTACGCCAAGCAACAAGGCCGGCCGGTCGCTGACATTCTCACCGAATTCCGCGAGCACGGCATCACGGTGCTGACCTCGATGATTGTCGGGTTCGATTATCAGACCCCCGAAATTGTTGCGCAAGAGTTGGACGGGCTGATGCAGCTCAAGCCCGCGCTCGGCCAATATCTCATTTACGGTCCCGTGCCCGGCACGCCGTTCCACGAAAGGGTCATCAAGGAAAACCTGCTGCAGGATGTCTACACCAGCGACCAGGATTTGTTTTATCGGCGCGCGGACGGGTTTCGCACGATGATGAAACATCCGACGCTGTCGCCGGCGCAAATCGAGGACCTGCAACGCTGGTGTTTCGAGCAGGATTTTCAGCGGCTGGGCCCGAGCATTTACCGCGTGCTGGAATCCCGCTTCCTCGGCTACCTCAAGCTCAAGGATTCGGCGAACCCGATCCTGCGGCAGAAGGCCGAACACTACGCCAGGGATTTGCGCTTTGCATATCCGGTGTTCCTCGCCGGCCGGTGGCTCGGTCCCAATGCCAGAATCCGGAAATGGATTGGCGATTTGGAGTCGCGCATCCATGCCGAACTGGGCCAGCCTACCTTTGCGCAACGATGGAAGTCGGTCATGGCGGTGGGGGCGGCGCTGTGGACGGGCCTGACGTTGAAGCTCGACCTGTTCCAGCATCCCCGATTGCAACGGACGGCATATCGCCTGCCCGGCAAACGCTGGAGCGCCTTTGAACTGTGGGAGGAATTCCAGAAAAAACATCCCCGGCCGAACTTCTCCGTCCAGGTCGAGTTGCAACACGCGAAGCAGCAGGTCTGGATGCGACTGGAAGGCGCGCTTTCCACCAGGGACGCGGAAGGATTGGGCCAGCGCATCCGCGATTCACTGGCGCGCAGCCGGAGCCGGCTGGTGCTGGACCTGAATAAATTGCACTGGGACAAGGTGGAGGACCTGCGTCCGTTGCGGGAAAAGCTTGCGGCCTATCGCTCCCGCATCCGCGTGGTGCTGCCCAGGTTGTCAGCGGCACATCCCGAATTGTTGCTGCTGGCCAGCATGTTTCAACATTACTAGGGCCGATTTCCCGACGCGGGCAAAAACCCGGGCACGGCGTTGCTCAAATCAGCCCAGGAACACCGTATTTACGGAATGGAAGGAACCCGCCATCACGTCGGAAGAATTTCTCAATGAAGCCGTTTGTGCCGGTCTTTCCGCTGCTTACGATGGCGATAGGCGTCGATGACCAGCAGAATAAGCAGGATCATCCCACCGATTGCCAGCACGATGACGATGGGTTTATCCCGCCAAATTTCAGACACAAAACTGGACGAGTCTGAATTCATCCTGACCCAGTCTACATCGAGTCCCGTTGAAACAAAAGTGAACAGTTGATGGGCCAGAGGAGCCTCCGAGGACTTTGAGGGCGCAGCGCTATCCGCGAACGGGTAATCCGGTCGCGCCGGTCACGTTTTGGCACTGGTCCGGGCCCGGTGTTTCTTTCCCCATTGGCACAGCTCTGCCATCACGGGCCGCAAGGTCTGGCCGTAGGGGGTGAGCGCGTATTCGACCCGGAGCGGAACCTGGTGAAAGACTTTGCGCGAAACGATTCCATCGCGTTCGAGTTCACGCAATTGTTGCGTGAGCATCTTTTGCGTGGCATCCGGCACGCCCTTGCGCAGTTCGCCGAAGCGTTTGGTGCCTCCCAGCAGGTGCCAGGTGATGACCGGTTTCCATTTTCCGCCGATGACATCCAGGGCGTCGCGGACAGGGCATTCTTCAAGTCTCATGGTATCCAAAAGGTATCTACGGCACATGATAGTGCCTACTTGTTGAAATCACTGTATGCGATAAATTCGAGAGGCAAGGCAAGACGTAAGCGTACCCGGAGAGATCCGGGAAACTGGAACATTCCGGGCTGAAACGGCTCGTACGTGAAGCGGAATAGACATTCTAACTCGGAGAAAATCTATGATTTTGATAACCGGAGCCACAGGCAACAACGGACAGGAACTGGTGCGGCAACTGGCGGCGATGGGACAACGAGTCCGCGCCCTGGTACGCGATCCCGTCAAGGGGGCAAACCTCAAGGGTCCGAATGTCGAATTGGTCGCCGGCGACTTTGACCAGCCGGCGACGCTGGACACGGCGCTCAAAGGCATCGAGAAAGCATTTCTGCTGACGCCGGTCGCGGAATTTTTCGTGGCCTGGCAAAAGGCATTCATTAAAGCGGCGCAACGCGCGAAGGTGAAGCACCTGGTCAAATTTTCCGGCATGGGCTCCGGGCCTGATGCCGGTGCCGGATTGTTGCGGTTGCACCACGAAACTGACGAGTTTTTGCGGCGATCCGGTGTGCCGTTTACGATCCTGCAGCCGAATTCGTTCCATCAAAACATTCTGTCGTCCGCCGCCACCATCAAAACCCAAAACAAGTTTTATCTGCCGCTGAAGAACGCCGCCATGGCTACCGTGGACATCCGCGACATCAATGCGGTGGCCGCCCGGGTGTTCACCAGTCCCGGTCATGAAGGGAAAACCTATGTGATCACCGGACCGGAGTCGCTAACCAGCCAGCAGGTTGCCGAAAAACTGTCCTCCGTGCTGGGCCGGAAGATTGATTACGTAAGCGTGCCGCTGGCGGCCGCCGAAGACGGTATGCGCAAAGCAGGCATGCCGGAATGGAACGTCCGGATGATCAGTGAACTGCTCGGCTATTTCGCGAGCGGTGCGGCCGCCACCGTCACGGACACCGTTCCCCGATTGCTTGGCCGACCGGCGGTTTCCTTCGAGCAATTTGCCAGTGACCATCGAGCGGTGTTCACGACCTGACCCCGGTCCGATCAAAAACCGATTTCATAACGCTCCTGCAACCAGCAAAACCAGTCATTAATCCCGCCGAACTATGAGCTTAAAAGACCCGAATGTTTTGAATCCGGACCGGCGCAAACGCGTGGCCATCGTGATTTCCAATCCCGCCGTTTCCACCACCACCGGCTGGCCGGTCGGTTTCTGGTGGAGTGAGTTGTCGCATCCTTACTACGTTCTGACTGAAGCCGGTTATGACGTGGAAGTGTTCAGTCCGGGTGGCGGCAAGTGCGAAGCCGACGGAATGTCCGACCCCCGCGATCCGTCCGGCTACTCCGCAAGTGATCTGATCAGCCTCGGTTTCATTTCGTCGCCGAAACTCGTCGCCTTGATTGCGAACACCCGCAAGGTTTCAGAAATTGCGGTCAAGGATTTTGACGCCATGATGGTGGCCGGCGGACAGGCGCCCATGTTCACCTTCGAAACGGCAACGGGCTTGCAGCGGAAGTTCGTTGAATTTTATGAGGCGCGGAAGGTCGCTGCCGTGCTCTGCCACGGCACGGCGATTCTGCGCTATGCCAAACTTTCCGACGGCCAATACCTCGTCAACGGCAGGACCGTCACCGGTTTTGCCAACGTCGAGGAGGACTTTGCCGACCATGCCGTCTGGAGCATGAACCTGTTGCCGCGCGGCCAGCACGTTATGCCCTGGCGCATCGAGGATGAATTGAAAAAACTTGGCGCGAATTATGTCCAGGCCGGCTTGTGGCGCGGCTTCGCGGTCCGTGACGGCAACCTGATCACCGGCCAGCAGAATTTTTCCGGCGAGGAAACCGCCCGGCTCGTTCTCGAAGCGTTAGGACGTTGAGCAACACAATACCCGGATTCATAAAGAGGCACTCCCCCCGGAATTCTATTCCCCCGCCGGCTTTTCCAGCACACGGGCGCTGCTGCCGGGAGCTTTGCTTCATTCCGGTCGCTGGAGCCCCATGGCCTTGATCCGGGAGAGCAGGGTGGTGGGTTTTACGCCCAGAAGTTCCGCGGCGCCGTCGGCACCCTTGATTTTCCAGCCGGCTTTATCGAGAACGAGCAAAAGGTTTTCGCGCTCGCGTTGTTGCATCTCCACTTCGGTCAGGAACTCCCGCGGTGCATTTTCCTCTTCGGGCGTCCGGTCCGCACGCGGCGTTGACGGGACATCGCCGGCCGGCAGGTCGAACTCCAGTGCGCCGCCGCGCGCCAGGATCACGCCCCGCTCAATCACATTCCGCAGTTCGCGGATGTTGCCGGGCCAGTCGTAGTTCTGCAGTCGGATGAGGCCGGCCCGGGTCAAACGCGGTTTGGGACAGTCCAGTTCCTTCACGGACAACGCAATGAAATGTTTCGCCAGCCGGGGGATGTCCTCTTTTCGCTCGCACAACGGGGCGACCTGGATGGGGAAGACATTGAGGCGGTAATAAAGGTCCTCGCGAAACCGTCCGGCGGCGGCTTCCTTTTTCAAGTCACGATTGGTGGC
>DATEGR010000233.1:0-21927 GCA_035279985.1 Verrucomicrobiia bacterium | reverse complement strand
CGGCGGCAATATTTTCCACGCCGAGTTCCAAAGCCAGTTGGATGGCGGCAATCAAGCCGGCCAGCCCCACCAGATTGTGGGTGCCGGCTTCGTACTTGGTCGCACCGGTGCGGAAAACGATTTTTTCCTGCGCGACAAAATGAAACTTCAAATCAGCGTGCCGGTGCAGCCGGGCAATTCGGGCGGGGCGCTGGTGGATGAGCGGGGCAACGTGATCGGCATCGTGTCGGCCAAGCTGGATGCGGGGGCAGCGCTGGCGGCGAGCCCCGACATCGGATGTCGGGGAAGAATGTTAATTACGCGGTCAAGAGCAGTTTTCTGCTGGGCTTCCTGGAATCCGTCCCCGCCGTTTCGGCCAAACTCAAAGCGCCGAAGTCTTTGCAGACGGCCACCCCGAAGTTTGAGGACGTGGTGAAGTCAGCGCAGGATGCGGCGGTGCTCGTTCTTGTTTATTGACGTAGCAGCGGACGTGAGTCCGCTCATTATTTCGGCGGAGAAGTCGGAGCGAACTGACGTTCGCAGCTACGGCGACGGTGCTGGTGCCGGCTATTGAGTTTCGCGACGGGAACGGTTTTCCCCGACCGCCAACGCCAGATTGCGTGAGCGCCAGAGATAATATACGGCCGGGAAAACGACCAGCTCCATGATGACCGAGGTCACGACGCCACCAATCATCGGCGTGGCAATGCGCTTCATCACGTCAGCGCCGGAACCGTTGCTCCACATGATGGGCAGCAGGCCGGCGATGATCACCGCCGCCGTCATGGCCTTGGGGCGCACCCGCCGGACCGCGCCGTGATAAATGGCGTCGCGCAGGTCGGTCAGATTCCGCATCCGGCCATTTTTGATCCAGTCCGCGTAAGCGAGGTCAAGGTAAAGCAACATCACGACGCCGGTCTCGGCACTGATGCCGGCCAGCGCAATCAATCCGATCCAGACGGCCACGCTCAAGTTGTAGTGGAGCCAGTAAAGCATCCAGATGGAACCGACGAGTGCGAACGGGACCGCCAGCAGGACGATGGCGGTTTTAACCCATGACTGCGTGTTCAGGAAGATAATCAACGTGATGATGAGCAGCGTCAGCGGCACGACCACCATCAGCCGGTGTTGGGCCCGGAGCATATATTCATACTGGCCGCTCCAGAACAGATTGTAGCCCGGTGGCAGTTTGATCCGGCCATCAGTAATGGCCTGGTCCACCGCGTGCATGGCGGTCTGGACGTAGGTGCCCACGTCAATGTCGTGGATGTCCACATACACCCAATCGTTGGGCACGGCGCCCTCGGTTTTGATTTCCATCGGGCCGTCCACGACCTTGATGTTGGCGAGTTCGCCGAGCGGAATTTGCGCGCCGGCCGGTGTGGGAATGACCAGGTCATGCTTGAGCGCATGCAAATCGGAACGGAAATCCCGGTCGTAACGAAGATTCACGGTGTAACGCTGCAAACCTTCAACGGTCGTCGTCAATGGCATGCCCCCGAGCGCGACGGACAACACGTCCTGCACGTCAGCGATGGTCAGGCCATAACGCGCGATGGCTTCGCGATTGATTTCAAATTCAATGTAGCGCCCGCCCGTCACGCGTTCGGCAAAGGCGCTGGCGGTGCCGGGTACCTGGCGAATCACGGCTTCGACTTCCGTGCCGATGCGTTCCAGTTCGTTCAAATCCGGCCCGGCGATTTTGATGCCGACGGGCGTTTTGATGCCGGTGGAAAGCATACTGATGCGCGTGGCAATGGGCATGGTCCAGAGATTGTTGAGGCCGGGAATCACGACGGCAGCGTTCATTGCTTGCTCTAGTTCGTCCGGCGTACGGCGGCGGTGCGCGATGACGCGACCGTTGTCGTCCTTGATGTCCACAGCGGGCCATTCCAACTCCGGTTTGAGGCGAATGGTCGTTTCAATCATATCCAGCGGCGCAGGGTCGGTGGCGGTTTCGGCGCGACCGGCCTTGCCGAAAACCGTTTGCACTTCGGGAAACGATTTGATGATGCGGTCGGTGACTTGAATCAATTGACGCGCCTTGGTGACTGAAATTCCCGGAAAAGTCGTCGGCATGTAGAGCAAATCGCCTTCGTAAAGCGGCGGCATGAATTCCGAGCCGAGGTTCTGGAACGGGAACAATTTCCCGGCCTGGAAAGCCAGTTCCTTGACCGGGCCGTTCGGCAAGACCCGCGCCGCCAGTTGATTCCACGGCAGAAACACCCAAAACACCGTGATGGCTGATGCGGTGACGATCCACCAGCGCCAGCGGATGACCCGGTCAATGAGCGGATTGTAAATCCAAATCAGGAATCGGTTGATGGGGTTTTTCGTCTCCGGCGCGATGCGCCCGCGGATGAGATAACCCATCAATACCGGCGCGAGCGTAATGGACAGCAGCGCCGCCGCCGCCATCGAATAGGTTTTGGTAAACGCCAATGGTTTGAACAACCGGCCTTCCTGTTCCTGCAATGTGAACACGGGTAAAAACGAAACCGTGATGACCAGCAACGAATAAAACAGCGCCGGCCCGACCTCGATGGCGGCGTCGCGAATGACGTCCCAGCGATCCCGTCTGCCATTGTCATGCTCGATATGTTTGTGGGCGTTCTCAATCATGATGATGACCGCATCCACCATTGCGCCGATGGCGATGGCAATGCCGCCCAGCGACATGATGTTCGAGCTGATACCCTGCTCATACATGATCAGGAACGAAATCAACACGGCCACCGGGAGAATCACAATCGCCACCAAAGCGCTGCGAAAATGAAGCAGGAACAGGAGGCACACCACCGCCACCACGAGGCTTTCCTCGAGGAGCTTTTCTTCAAGCGTGGACACCGCGCGGTCAATCAGGGCGGTACGGTCATAGACGACGGTGGCTTTCACGTCCGGCGGCAGCGCCTTCATCGCCTGGGCCAGTTTCTGCTTAACGTCCCGGATGACCTGGCGCGCATTCGCGCCGTAACGCACGACGACAATGCCGCCGACAGTTTCGCCGTCGCCGTTCAAATCGGCAATGCCACGGCGTTCGTCGGGGCCGAACTGGATGTTCGCCACATCGCGCAACAAAATCGGCACCCCGTTCGCGCCGACACCCACGGCAACTTTTTTCAGGTCATCCAAATCAGTGATGTAACCCTTGACCCGCAGGATGAATTCGCGTTCGGACAACTCAATCGAACGCCCGCCGACTTCGCCATTGCTGCGTTCGATGGCCTGGCTCACTTCGCTCAGAGACAAGTTGTATGCACGTAACTTTGTCGGATCCACGGTCACTTGATATTGCTTTACAAAACCGCCGATGGACGCGACCTCCGAAACGCCCGGCACGGCGGTGAGCTGGTATTTCAAATACCAGTCCTGAATCGAGCGGAGATCGGCCAGGTTGCGGTTGGTCGAGTTGATGGAATACATGAACGCCCAGCCGACACCGGTCGCGTCCGGGCCGAGCGTGGGCGTGACCCCGCGCGGTAATTGCCCGCCGATGCTGCTCAAGTATTCCAGCACGCGGCTGCGCGCCCAGTAAGGATCGGTGCCGTCGTCAAAAATGACATAGACGAACGAATAGCCGTAGAACGAGTAGCCGCGCACGACTTTGGCGCGCGGCACGGAAAGCATTTTGGTCGTGATCGGATAGGTGACCTGGTCCTCAACGATGTTTGGCGCCTGGCCTTCCCAGGGCGTGTAAATGATGACCTGCGTGTCGGAAAGGTCGGGGATGGCATCGAGCGGAATGTTTTTGATGGCATAAAGGCCGCCCAGGACCAGCGCCACCGTCGCCAGCAGGACGATGAATTTGTTCTTGAGCGAAAAATCTATGATACGCGTGAGCATGTTTTGAAATTCCTGATTCCTAAATCCGAATGACGAATGAATGACGAAACCCAAATGACAAAATGGAAGCAGCCATCCTGCGCGCGGCGGTTTCGACATTCGTCATTTGGAGTTCTTTGGTCATTAGGATTTAGTCATTCGTCATTGTTTAACCGGCACCAGGTTCATTCCGCACTTCGGACATTTGCCGGGCTGGTCGGAAATCACGTCCGGATGCATCGGACAGGTGTAAAGTTGCTTCACCGCCGGTTGGGTGGTGGCTGAGGAACGGGGATTCACCGGTGGTGAATTCGTCGCCGTGTCCGGTGACGCCATCACGGGAATAAGCGTCATGCCGCAAATCGGACATTTGCCGGGTTTGTCTTCATGGATGTAATTGTGCTCCGGCATCGGGCAGGTGTAGTAAAGCACCTTGCCACCGGGCTGGAGTTGTTTGAGTTCGTTCGGCGTCACCGGCACGAGCGTCATGCCGCAAATCGGGCATTTGCCCGGATGATCATAAACAATTGAAATGTGTTCCGGCATCGGACAGACATAGACCACGCCTTCGGCCGTTTCCGACGGGTGGGGCAAGCGTCCTCGCGAGCCGCCAGCGGTCTGGGAATTGGTTGAGCCCTTCGGCTCGCCAGCGGTCTCGCCCCATCTCGAGCCGCTGCTCATTTTCTGGATGGCCTCGCGTAACTGGCTTTCCGAATCGAGCATGAACTGCCCGGAGGCGACGACGCGCTCGCCTTCCTGCAAACCGCTGATGACTTCCACCATGCCGCCCTCCGCTTCCGGACCGAGCACGACGGTCCGCGGATCGAATTTACCGCCGGGCAACGCGACGAAAACAGTGTTCCTCTCGCCGCTGCGCAGCACCGCTGAATCCGGGACCAGCAACGCGGAAGGTTCCAATTCCGCAGTGATTTGCGCCGAAACAAACATGCCGGGCTTGAGGAAATAACCGGGGTTCTCAAATTCCAGCCGCACCCTGGCCGTGCGCGTCTTTTCATCCACGTTCGGATAAACGTAGGTGACGCGCCCGCGAAATTCGCGGTCGGGCAACGAGGAAAGTTTGACCATTGCCTCCTGGCCGAGCTGGACGTAAGGCAAATCCTGTTCGTAAACCTGCGCGAAAACCCAGACGATACCGAGGTCAGCCAGCCGATAGAGTTTCATGCCCGCGTCCACCATCTGGCCCTGCACAATGTCTTTCTCAATCACGAACCCGTCCGCAGGCGCGAGAATTTCCAGCGTCTTCCTGGCCGCGCGGTTTTTATCCAACTCGGCGATCTGCGCGTCCGAGATGTCGAAGAATTTTAATTTATCCAGCGCCGCGTCGTGCAGCATCTTCTCGCCGGAATCGTTCGTCGAATTTAAAACAGCCAGATACTCGGCCTCGGCGCTGTAAAGTTCCGGCGAATAAATTTCAAACAGCGGCTCGCCGCGGTGCACCAATTGACCTGTGGTGTCCACGTCCAGCTTTTCAATCCAGCCCTTGAACTTGGTGGTCACGTCCGTCAGCGCCGTTTCATTGTAATCAATGGTGCCAACCGTGCGAATGGTCCGGCGCAATGGGCCGCGCGCGACCTCCGTCGTTTGAATATTCATTATCTGAATTGTCGCCGGATCAACGGCAATGGCGGACGATGCGTCCCCCTGACTTTCATAAACCGGCACCATGTCCATGCCCATGCTGTCCCTGGCCGGCACCGGGCTGGTCTCGCCCGGCTTCATCGTGGATTTGTAGAACTTGATCTTGTGCTCACCGCCTGTGGTGGCACCGGCCGTTTTGTGGACCGGCTCCAGTTTCATGCCGCAAATCGGGCAGTTGCCGGGATGATCCTGAATAATCCACGGGTGCATCCCGCAAGTGTAGAGCGTCTTCTCCGATGACGCGGTTGTGGTATCGGCCGAAGTTGGTTGACGCGAGCAACCGGCGATGAAGATGCCCAAACCCGTCGCCGCGAGGAGCAGCGCTCCCGCTAAAACCAGTTTCCATTTCGAGTTCATAAAATCAATTTCTTGCAGCAGCCGACGTGAGCCGGCTCTGACCTTCATTCCGGGAAGATGGAGCAGACTGACGTCCGCTGCTACGAGGTTTACCAGGAGGATGGTTCGGCAAAAGCGGCGAGCCGGTCGGCGGTACGCCGGCAACCATCAGGGACAGGTCGGCCAGCGCAATTTGACGGTCTGTCCGGGCCTCCGCGGCTTCGAGTCGCAGACTCAACAGCATTTGTTCCGCGTCCGTCATGGTGGAAAAATCGGTTGTGCCGGTGCGATAACCGGCCCGAATAATTTCCACCGATTGTCGCGCCTTGGGAATGAGGTCGTTCTCAATCAGCGCGAGATTACGGCTGGTCTCGCGGTAAGCGAATGACTTTTCAGCAAAGCTCACAGCGAGATCAATCTGCCCCGCTTTCAACCGCGATTGCGCAGCCAGTTCCTCCGCCTTGGCCCCGGCAACTTCCGCGGCAATTTTGTCACGCCAAATTGGCAGGCTCATGCTCAACTGCGGCCAGTAAAGCACGGGCGACGCTTTCACGTCGGCCATCAGCGCCGCACTGAAATCAGGCACGCGATCCTTGTAGGCCACCGCCATGCCGGCCTCGGCGGTGCGCACGTCGGCTTCCATCGCTTTGAGTTGTGGGTTGTGCTCGAACGCCACCCGGAGCAGTTCGTCAGCATCAATCTTTTCGTTGCTGGTTTCAAAATGTGCGGGGGTGGGCGGATCGGCTTGTTCCGGCGTCAAGCCCAGCGCGGCCTTGAAATTTTCCAGCAGCGAACGGTGCGAATCTTCAAGATTGGCGAGTTCGGTGCGGACGCGATCACGCCCGCTTTGAACACGGAGCAAATCCGGCAACGCGGCGGAACCTGCCACGTCCTGGGCGCGGACGGCCTGTTCCTGATTTTCCAACCAGGAAAGCGTTTCGCGCTTCAGGCGAAGTTGTTCATCCAACAGACCGAGTCGGTAGTAAGCGCGCTTCAAGTTGAACGCGGTTTGCAGCATGGCGCTTTCGAACGCGAAGTATTTTCCCTGGCTTTCGGCAACGGCAACGCCCGCGCGCGCCTTGAGCTTGCCGGGACCGGGAAAATTCCATGCGAATCCCGGCATGAGCGACGTGATGGTGTCTTGAATGTAAGCCTGAAAGGTCAACTGCGGATCCGGCAACGAGCGCGACACCGTGATGTTCTCCACCGACGCCGACCAGTCATAGAACGTCGCTTCGACCGTCGGCGAGTTCAGCAGCGCATAAGCGAGAAAATTGCTGAGGCTCGAACCCGGCGTCAGTTCAGGCAGTGCCGGATGTTGATCGCCGGGCCGGTATTGGCCGGCAACCGCGTCGAAATTTTGGCGTGCCTGCTTTTCTCCTGCGGTCTGCATGCCCCGGCAACCGGTCAGCAGCAGCCCACCGGCGGCGAGCACGAATAAAATTGAAACTGATTTCATAAATTAACGACGACAAACACAATTCACAGACACAATAAATTTACAGGTACAATAAAATGACAGGGCACAGCATGCCGGCAATGGGCACACTACGAGCTTAGAGGAAAAAGTCAGATCAGAAAGGCACAATTCCGCGCGTAAAGCGGAGTGCGATTTACCTTCAAGGGCGACGAGGCGGAAGCGACGGGTCCAGACACCGGTGCGTCGGGCAAGGTCCAGACCAATGAAGCAGGCGCCAGGGTCAAAAGCTGATTCGGGGCCGAAATAGAAACCGGAGTCGCAGGGACAGGCCGCGACTCCGGGGAGGGAGATGCGACGCAGCACGCCTTGCCACAATGGCAACAGACATGTGCGACGCGGACGACACCAGCCGCCGATGCCGGTACCAAGACGGGCGTCCAGGCCAGCAACAGGCTGCAAACAATGGCCAATGTCATTTTCACGTTTTCAATATCAACTAACCGTTCGCAAGAAGCTCAACCGCTTTTGGCTTCTTCTTGTCAATTTTTGGCGCAATACAGCGCCAGGGTGGGCACTGGCGTGCCGGCTGCCGGGTGACTTAAGCGGCAAACACCCAGTCTGTTACCCCACTCCCGGCAGAATCCCTCAAAAATTTCAGCTGATCTTTGCTCGGACGCAAAAAGCGGTTGGTCACATGCCGCTAAAAACCTGCTCGCCGCCGAGATGGCCTTGATACGCCAGAGCGACAACAAAAATGGCGGCCACCAACAGATATGACGTCGTGGCCCACCGGGCCTGTCGGCGCAGTTTCCACCGCCAAATAAACAGAACGAACAAAAGCATGGCCAGGCCGCTTCCCAGCCACTTGTGAATGGTCATGCCCGAGGCGCCGTTGTCGTCGGGCATCCAGAACAGCCAGCCGGTGACGGCGGTGAAGGGTGTAATCGCCGTCGCGTAGAACAACGTCCACCACGCCGTGTGGCGGAACGACTCGCTTTTGATGAAACGCCCGATGGCGTCGCTGGCCAGCGACACCGGCACCAGCGCCGCGGTGAAATTGACCAGAATGGGGTGCAACTTGGTCGCCATGACGAATTTTTGGAGCGCGGAAAGAATTCCGGCGCCGAAAACAGGTTCAATGTTTATCATATTTTGTCTTTTTGAATGTTTGCCTTTCGCTGTCGCTTTGACAGCAAA
The DNA here is from genome assembly GCA_035279985.1 of Verrucomicrobiia bacterium. Classification (GTDB taxonomy): domain Bacteria; phylum Verrucomicrobiota; class Verrucomicrobiia; order Limisphaerales; family UBA11358; genus UBA11358. The sequence continues at coordinate 13,514 of DATEGR010000233.1, read as the reverse complement.
AATTTACAGGTGTTCACGCCGTCACGTTTCAAATCCGCTTCCGGTGCAACCGTGGCGACGGTGCCGGAAGGATTCTGATACCAGCCGGGGTCGGCGCCGTTCGCCGGCAATTCATCGCGCACCTTCAGGATCGTGAACATGCCGCCCATCGTGATGTAGTCAAATTGCCCCTGCCCGCCAACCATCGGCAGGGAATTTTTCGGGACGGGCATCCCCATGCTGCCCATGTCGCCCATGCCGTCCTGGCCCATCGCCATGTAGCCCGGAATGAGCTTGCCGATTTCCCGGTTCAAACCGTCGGTGTTCATGCCAATGGCGTTGCCGAAGTGATGGCCCATCTGGTTCATCACATGATGGCTCATGTGGCAGTGAAACGCCCAGTCGCCAAGCGCGTCGGCGGTGAATTCCACCGTCCGCGTCTGGCCCACCGCCACCAGCGCCGTCGTCTCCGGCCAGCGGGCCGATTCGGGGATGACGCCGCCATCGGTTTCCATGACGATGTAGCGGTGCCCGTGCAAATGAATCGGGTGATGATCCATCGCGCTCAAATTGCCCAGCCGGATCCGCACGCGGCTGTTGTGCTTCACCACCAATGGCGCGGTGCCGGGAAAACAGCGCGCGTTCATCGTCAGCACGTTGAAATCGGACATTTCATTCGGGTCGGGCCGGCGGGCGCCGATGTCAATGCGCCATTCGCTCAACATAATGGCGAAGTCATGGTCCACCGGCGGGCCAACCGGTTGGCGCGGGTGGATGATGAAGAGTCCCATCAGTCCCATCGCCATCTGCGTCATTTCATCGTGATGCGGGTGATACATGAACGTGCCGTGCTGAATCAGGGGAAATTCATACTTGAACGTCTCACCCGGCTGGATGGCTTTTTGCGTCAAGCCGCCGACGCCGTCCATGCCGTTGGGCAGAAAAATCCCGTGCCAATGGACGGTCGTCGCCTCCGGCAGTTTGTTCGTGACGTAAATCCGCACGCGGTCGCCTTCGACCGCCTCAATCGTCGGGCCGTGAACGCGCCCGTTGTAGCCCCAGCAATCGGCCACGAGGCCGGGCGCGAACTCGTGCGTCACAGGCTCGGCGACGAGATGAAACACTTTCACGCCATCCACCAGCTTCCACGGCAACGCTGTGTTATTGGTGGTGATGACCGGTTGGTAACCCGCGTCCGGCGGCGGGACGAACGCCTGGGTTTGGCCATTGCTGATGCCGGCAGTGACGGTATCGGCGGCGTCGGCGGCGGGCGCCAGTCGGGCGAGCAGCGCGCCGCCCGCCGCAGTGGCCGCGCCTTTGAAAAATTGACGACGATTGATCATAGATTTTTTCAGTTGAATTTTAAGACTTCGAGTTTTGGGCGGTTTGCCCGGCGCTTTCCCGCGAGCGGACTGACTCGCGTATGAAGCGGCAATAAATGAATTTTTGGCCCGAATTCCACGGTGTGACGTGCGTTTCGTTCACTTGCTCCGCGAGCCGGAATTCTGAACCCAGCTCCGTGCCAATACCAGCCGCGTCATAGCGGACAATCTCCAAACCGCTGCATCGCTGCGGACCATCCTTGGCGAACGTGGCGATAATAACGTGGCCGCCGGGTGTGAGAACGTGTTTCAACGTCTCGACGTATTTGGCCCGGTCTTCCGGGTCAGTGAGGAAGTGGAAAACCGCGCGGTCATGCCACGCAGTGAACGTCTGCGCCGGACGAAATTTGGTCACGTCCGCTTCAAACCAGGTGACGGCGGCAGCGCGTTTGCCCAGCCTGCGTTTGGACTGCTCCAGCGCCGCCGCCGAGAGGTCAAGCACGGCGATTTGCTGAAAGCCCGCATCCAACAGGCAGTCCACCAAAGGCGAAGCGCCGCCGCCGACATCAATAATTCCATTGTCCCTGGCAATGCACGTGTTGGCAATGAGCTTGAGTGAAAGCGTCGGACGTGTCTGAAACCAACTGACGTCATCAGGCGCTTTGGTTTGATATACCTGGTTCCAATGTGCTTGGCGATTCATGGCACGTGGTCAGGTTGGTGTTTTTCAGGAGATGGTGAGTCTTCCGCCGGCGCGGGCGAGGGCAATACTTCACCACTCAACCGCCCGCCGACGGCGCGGTCCAGCGCCACTCGCGCCAGCCAGTAATCGCGTTGCGCCTCGAGGCTGCTTTGCTCGGCCATCTGCTCGCGGTCCTCGGCGAGGAGCAGATCATAGACGCTCTTTCCCATCGCGTTGTATTGCAGCAACGTCTCGTGCAGAACCTGTGTGGGCAATGGCAGCAGCTCCTCCTGGGAATATTGGACTGCCGCCCGCTCCGCCAGCAAGGCATCCCGTGCCTGCCGCACTTCGGAACGAACGTTCACGGCCAGGGCTTGGTAATGGTCCTGCGCCTGCCGGTATTCTGCCATCAGCCGGGCAACGGCGGGCTGGCCCTGGTCGAACAACGGCAGTTCCAAATCCAGCGTCGGCCCGGTCACGCGCTGGCCGTCCGGCGTGCGCTCACTGTCCACGCCGACGTTCAGGCCCGGAATGAAGCGTGTGTGCTCCTTCAAACGCAGCGCCGCGGCCAGTGACTCCGCCTGGCTCCGCGCCGCCGCCAAATCCAGTCGCTGTTTTACGGCCAGCGTTTCGAGATTGGTCAGTGGCGGTTCGGTCGCCGGAAGCGCCGGCAGTTCATCCGCAATCCGCCAGCGGATTTGTCCATCCGCCAAACCGAGCAAACGGTTGAGCCGCTCGCGGTCCGCCTGCGTTTCCGCCTGCGCCTGCATCAAGTCAAAGTGTGATTGTACGGCCGATGCCTGCTGGTTGCGCAGGTCCAAGTCGTTGATGTTTCCCGCGTCGTATTGCCGCTGCGCAAAATCCGCCGCCGCGGCGGTGACTTCAACAATCGTGGCCAGCCGGTTGGTCAATTCCATCTGCGCTTGCAACGTGTAAAACGCCGATTGCGCGTCCGCGGCCAGTTGCAGCACTTTGTCCGCAACCTCCAGTTTGGTTTGTTCCAGATTGCGCGCGGCGATTTTCTTTCGCGCCGGCAGCGTCAGCAAATCGAGAAAATTGCCGGCGGCGGAATACTCCACGTCCACCGCCGACGGCGGACGATCCGGAAAGCGCCAGCTTCCGGCCAGCTCGATATTGGGCAGCCGCGACGACTGGGCCAGGTCGGCCTGGGAAATGCCGATCTGCTCGAAATCCGCCTGCAAGGAACGGTTGTTGAGCAACGCCATGGCGGTGGCGGATTGCGCGGTCAGATTCGTTTTGAGGAGCGCGTCAACGGCCTGCGTGATTTGCGGGTTCGACAAGTGGCGCGGCCACTGCACCGGTTCGCCGAGGCGCGCGGTCACCGTCTGGTTCACGTCGTTGAACGCCGGTTTCGGATTCGTGCTCGCGCAGCCGGCCAGCACCAGCGGCACGGCCAGCGCCAACAGAATGGGTTTCGTCAAAGTCATTTTGGTTGTTTGGTTGATGCAAAAATGGAGTTTCACCGCGTCCAACAAGGACGTGGAACAATTGGAAGGCTGAATCGGACGCGCACTTCGCGCGGTTGATTCAGCAAGAGGGAGAAAATGGCGGAGCGAGGCTGCGGAACGCCGGGCCAAGCGACACCTCGGGTGTGAAGACCCATCCGCGGTCCGGCGGCTGGCGGGGAACCGGCGCTTCCGGCAATACGGAGGCGACGGTTTGCGCCGGGGAAACAAAATTCAAAATGGCCGCCAGTCCAAAATGCGGTTTGACCAGGGCCATCGCCGGGGAAATCGGGCAAACGGAGTGGAGTGAATCGCATAAGGAATCGTCATGCGACGTCGATTGGTGTGACCCGGCACTGGGCGTAGCTGCCGGTAAAATATGTTCCGGCTTGGAACAACAATCCTGGCAGTCCGCCGAACAATGCACAACCGCCAGCAACCAGAGCGTCAAGGAACCTACCGCCGCCAGGCGCACGGCAGGGTCAAACTTGCGCGGAGCTGAGTTCATTAAGTTCAAACTATCGCATGGTTGATTTTCAAGTCAACCTGTTGCGCAGCCGGTCACGCGCGAGAATGCGGATGTCACTTGATTTCGCCGCACGTCGGCATTTCCAGCCCCAGATAAGGGTTGTTCACGTTCTTGTCGGCCTGCAACCAACTGGCGCGGGCCATGGGGCAATAAACCTGCACATAGGCATCTTTGGCCTTGTGGCCGGCGAGGTATTGAATGAGCGAATCACTCAGCGGCTTGAAGGCGGCACGCGCCGATTTCAAGTCTGAAGCCTTGGCCAGGGTTTCTGCCTCAGTGGCGACCGCCGCCGGCAACGCTTTCGCATCGGTCTGAACGGCTTTCGCAATGGCCTCCGCATTTGCAGCCACGCCCGACAGCGAATCTTTCGCCAGGCTGGCTTGAATGGTCAGATAATGGTCATAGACGGATTTCACGGGCGCCGTCAAAGCAGAGTTGTCCGCCGCGCGCACGCCGACGCCGGCAAAAAGTCCAACGGCAGCGGCAAGCAGAGCTGTTTTCATCATTTTTTTCATAAACGCATTGCTTCTTTAACTATTTTCAATGTTGTCGATTTAAGTTGAGCGCCCCCTTCGGGCAACGCCTGCATTACACCGCCGGAACTGAAACCCCGCAAATGATTTTCAATCATTTCCGGCACCGACACTTCAAAGCTATCAAGCTGGTCAAAAAACACAAGCGGCCCGGAGAATTTCCCGGAGCGCTTGTGAATGGAATTTTGGTCTTGGTTACTTGGTCTCCATTCCGGCAGTCGGTGGAGCGTTCGTTGTGGTCGCACAGCAAAACATCGAATCGCTGCCGCACATACTGCAGACGTGCTTGATTTGCGCACTCGCGCCTTTTCCCACGCCCACGACTGTGACGGTGCTGCCGCAACCGGGACAAAGATGTTTTTCACCCGGCGTCATTATTGTAACACTGCCCTTGGATTCCTTGGTGATGAACTCGGTGCTGACGGTTTTGCATTTGGAGCAAACCATCGCGATGGAATCGCCTGGCTTGAGTTCATCCACCTGCGCTTGGGTCGTAATGTGGTTGAGCATCATCAAATGCTCGCCGCTTTTCATCGGTTTCATCGGCGCGTTGGTTTCCTGCGCACGGGCGGAACCAGGCATCCAAGCCACAGTGGCGACCGCCAGGATGAGTGTGGAGAGAGTTATGCACTTGCAGATTTGTTTTGGGGTTTTCATGTGTCGGTCTTTCGTTGTTTTGTTTGTTTGATTTTTCAACAGTTGTTTCGTCCGCTGTTCCTGTTACTACCCCGTCGGGCACAAAATCTCGCAAAATTTCCGCAGGAATTTTAAATGAATGCTTTTGACCGGACCGCGTAAAAAACATCACTGAAAAACGAGAGCCGGAATTGAAAACAGCTCAAATCCGGGGAAAGCAGGTGGCGAACCGGGCCTGGCATGTCAGTTGCGTCCGCCACTTTCATGCGGTTTTTTTGCGGTGCATTCTGGTTTTGCTTCGTGGTATTCGGCGGAGTGCAAGCGGCGTCACCGTCTCCGACAATCGCCATTCCCTTTGAATACTGCGAAGGCTTGTTGTGGGTGCAAGTCCAGGTTCCCCAATCCACCCGGCCATTGAATTTCATTCTCGACACCGGCGCGGACGTCAGCGTCATCAACGCCGGCACCGCAAAGGCGCTGCGGCTCAAGACCGGCAACTGGATCAGCGTGCAGGGCGTTCACGCGACCCTGACCGGCCACTGGCCTGCGAGGTTAACAGCGCAGGTGGCCGGGGTGGTTCTTCCCTCGGAGTATTTGGCGCTGGACTTGAGCAAACTGGCGCGTTCATGCGGGCGTCCGCTCGACGGATTACTGGGGGCTGACTTCGTTCGTGGCCGCGTGGTGCAGATCGATTTCGCCTCGCGTCAAATCAGGTTTCCCGACGCGGTTTCCCCGGCAGCATCGGACACAGTCGTTCCATTGGAACTGCGTCATAATAGTCTTTGCGTTTCCATCGGCGTCAATGACGCGAAGAATCAATGGGTGCGGCTGGACACGGGTTGCGCCACCGCATTGCAATGGGTGACTTCAGGCACGGTAGTGTGTGTGAAGCCGAAGAAGCCCGCGATTGGCTTGGTCGCGCTGGCCATTCCCCAAGCGGAAACGAGGGTTTCCCTTGGAGGCAGTCATTTTGACCCTGTGCCAACCGGCATTCATCGTCGTGCCATCTTCGCCGGCGAGGCTGGATTATTGGGCAATGATTTGCTCAGCCGGTTTAAAACGGTGACGATTGATGCCGGGGCGAACCGCTTGATTTTAGGCCAGTTGCGGGCTGTCAATTAAGCTGTTTCGCACGCTTCCTTCCTATCTCAACCACAGGCTGCGGATTTATTCCTATTTAGCGTGCCTGAAAAATTTGCGGGGTTCTCCGGGTGGTGGGGTAATACCAGCATAATCATTCGGCGACGCAATGACGCGTTGCCTGAAAATAAGAAAGAAAAATGAAAACACGAATCCTCCTCACTACCCTCGGCGTGGCCGCCCTGACCGCGATAACCTTCAATACCAATGGCGCATTGCTCTCACCGCGTGCCATGGGCAACCAAATCAAAATCGTTTCCGGCACGGCGAATGATCCCGACCTCGTGGCGGTGGACCAAGGCCTGGCCCTTCCACCCCGCGCCTTGGGCAATCAGATTGCCACAACGGCCGGTACGAACGGTAACGTAAATCCCGCCCTGGCCTGCGTCAAAACCATGAACGGCACCCCGAAGGCGATCCAAGCGTGCGTTCAACAGGCGAACATGCCCGGCTGCAATACCGTGGCGGTCGCACCACTGAAGTAACTGACACAACTGATCAACCATAAACCGGATTGTCCCGGCATGAAAAACACAGTAAACCACGGGCGGCGGACAAAAACCCGCCGCCCTTAAACCGATATAAGAACAAATGAATCCCGACGACACAAAACTTTCCACCCTGTTGCGCCAAGGGCGCGTGTCGCCGCCGCTGCCGCCGCGCTTTCAGGAAAACGTCTGGCAGCGGATTGAAGCCAATGCAGCTCCGGTGAAATCCGGCTCGTGGCTGGACGCGCTGGCCGCGCTGGTGCTGCGTCCGCGGTTCGCCTACGCCACGGTCACCGCGCTGGTAATGGCCGGCGCCCTGCTGGGTGCGCATCAAGGCGCGCAACTGGCCAAACAGGACGCGCAGGCGCGTTACGTTGCGATGGTGGCGCCGAATGCGCTGCGCTGAAATCGCATGAACCGCTCGCTGATTGTCGTTCTCGGCGCGCTGGCCTTGAGCGCGGCGGTTTTTGCCGGCTCCTATTTCATCGGCCAGCGCGCCGGCGTCGTTTATTGCGCCAATCCGGCGGACGATTTGAGCTGGCTGCGCACGGAATTTCATTTGAATGACGCCGAAATGGCGCGCATGCGTCAACTGCATGACAGTTACCTGCCACAATGCGCCAGAATGTGTGCGCTCATCGCGGCCAAGAAGGCCGAAGTCCAGGCCGCGCTCGCCAATGGGTCCAACGTCACTGCCGCTGCCCAGGAAAAATTGACTGAACTGGGCGATCTCCGCGCCCAATGCCAGGGGCAGATGCTCCGTCACTTTATCGCCGTCAGCCAGGCCATGCCGCCGGAGCAAGGCCGCCGGTATCTGGCCGAGATGGAAAAAATCACGCTCGGTTCGCACGAAGAAATCGAGCAGTCCATGTCCGACCACCCCGGCCACGAACATGGAACAAACTGACAGCCCGCCTTCGCCGGAGGCTTCGGCGCGCCAAGCCAATACCCGCGACTGCGCGGATATGGGACGGCTGGCCGCGGGGGATGACGCGGCGCTCAACGATTTGATGGAACGGCACGCGAAACCCGTGTTTCATTTTCTCTGCCGGATGCTGGGTAACGAAGACGACGCGAATGATCTGGCGCAGGAAACCTTCGTCCGTGTTTTTCGCGCATGCGCCGGCTTTCGGACAAACGAAAAGTTTTCCACCTGGCTCTATACCATCGCGGCGAATCTGGCGCGCAACCATTTCCGCTGGCGGTCGCGGCATCCGAACGTCCCGCTTGAAACCGAATCCGGCGAATCGAATCAAACGCTCGGCAGCATCTTGCCGGCCAATGATCCGACGCCGAACGAACAGGCGCTGGCGGCCGAACGCGCCGCCGCCGTACGCGCCGCTGTCGATCGGCTGCCCGCAGATTTGCGCGAAGCGATCATCCTGTGTGAATGGGAAGAACGTTCTGCGGCCGAAGCCGCCTTGATTCTGGGGGCGACCTCGAAGGCGGTGGAATCCCGGTTGTATCGCGCCCGTCAGATTTTGCGTGAACGATTGAAGTCGTGGTTGTGAATCTGGGGTTGGCTGCAGCACCACCGGCAGCAGCGGCGGCTATGACCTTTCGCGGCCGGCATTGGTTGGCATTCGGTCTGCTCACCGTTCATCCTTCCGTATGAAATTCTTTGGCGAAACTTCCACAACCGACTGGTGGCGGCCCTCCGTCATCGCGCTCGTGCTCGCCAATCTCGTTCCGGTTGCCGGCGTTTTCCTGCTTGGCTGGGAAATATTTCCACTCATGTTTTTGTTCTGGAGCGAGAATGTCATCATCGGTGTCATCAACGTGCTCAGGATGCTCACCGCCAATCCCGAATCACCGCTGAGCTGGGCCGGCAAGTTGTTTGTCATCCCGTTTTTCTGTTTCCATTACGGAATGTTCACCTTCGTTCACGGCATTCTGGTCGTCGCCCTGTTTGGCGGTTACCAGCGACACGGTCTCGGATTTCCCACCCCGGAAACGTTCTGGCGAATCGCGCAGGAAAACTATCTGGGTTGGGCGATCCTCGGGCTGGCCATCAGCCGCGGCATTTCTTTTGCCACCAATTACCTCGGCAACGGCGAATACCGGCGAGCCAGCCTCCCACAGCTCATGCAACAGCCATACGGACGCATCGTGGTATTGCATCTGGCCATCCTGTTCGGCGGGTTTCTGATGCTGGCGTTGCATTCACCGGTGTGGGGGTTGCTGCTGCTCGTCGCGCTCAAAATCGCGCTCGACTTGCGCGGACATTTTGCCGAACGAAGAAAATTTGCCGGGATGGTGGAAGCAGGCTGAATCTTGGTTCCGCTTCAACCGGGGAGACAAAATCCAGCGCAGGTATTTTCTTTAACCACCCAAAACCGGGCGGCGAGGCGCCGGTGGCGTCGACCGCGAAGGTGGAACCGCCGGCATGACGGGGTTTGGCCCCGGTGCGGCGTTGGCCAGGGTGTAAGCCATGATTTCACCGGTGGAACCAAAGAGGGCCAAATCCTGGACGCCCTTGATGGTCTGGTTTTTTACCAGCTTTTGGATTGCCTGGAGGGTGTCTTCTCTCTTTTCGCGGATGTGAACCGCGATCCGGCTTGCGTGATGAGGGGTTTTGGTATCGTGAAGAAAATTGATGATTTTCGCTTCAATGTGCTCACGTAATAACTCGTTCATTGGGCACCTGACCATCGTTACGTCATTCTGATGTGGCAAAGGGATCTATCGGCTGACTGGCCACGATTAAGCCATACCGGCACGGTGATGTCAATATTAAAATGGTATTGAAGGTGCAACCGGAAGCCAGACCGAGCGCTGAGGATTGGAGCGGGTGAAGGGAATCGAACCCTCATCTCGATTTCGCAAGGCGGACATGAGGATAATGCAATAAATACAGGTATCTGCGACATCGTTTGACATCAGCGTTGTTATGACTATAATTATGACTTGCTATGGCATCACTGCACAAAGACCCACGCGGCAAGTCGCCTTATTGGTATTGTGCTTTCACACTGCCCGATGGCCGCCGCACGTTTCGCAGCACCAAACTTACAGACCGGAAGAAGGCTTTGGGCGTTTGTCTTGAATGGGAGAAATCTGTTGCCCAGGGACGCGACGGCAGCTTCACGGAGGCCCAAGCGCGTAAGGTACTCAACACCATACTTGAAAACACCGGGCAAGCCCCGATGCAAACCGAGACGATTGACGGCTACTTCAATAATTGGATCAATGGCAAGGAACTGGCAAACAAACCGCGCACTGCTGAACGTTACCGCATCGTCGTTAAGCGGTTTCTTGACAGTTTGGGCCAGAAAGCGCGCCGTCCGTTAGGTGCGCTTACCGTGCGTGACTTGGAAAATTTTCGCAACCAGTCAATGGACGAAGGCAAAGCACCGAAGACAACTGCATTTGAAATCAAAATCCTTCGGTCCGTGCTGAATGTCGCCCGCCGACAGGGGCGCATCACCACAAACCCTGCCGAAGCTGTTGAACTGCCCAAAATCGTATCCAATACCCGCGACGTGTTCACGCCGGAACAGGTGCGAATGCTGCTTGCCGCTGCCGATGAAGAATGGCAAACGGTGATTCTCGCGGGTTTCTACCTTGGGGCGCGGTTAAGTGACGTAATCAATCTCACTTGGGAAAACGTAGATTTGACAGGTGGCGTCATGACATACGAACAAGGCAAAACAGGTAAGTCCGTTACCACGCCGCTTCACCCTGATTTGAAGAACCATTTGTTCAAGCTGGCGGGCGACAACCCCCGTGCCCCGCTCTGTCCTATGCTGCAAAAGCGCAGTGTCAGCGGACGCGCCGGCCTTTCCGTAACCTTCGCCAATATCATGCGCGATGCGGGAATCGGCCAGCAGCAAGTCAAAGGTAAGGGTAAGCAAGGTCGGATGTTCTCGAAACTTTCATTCCATAGTTTGCGCCACACGTTTACAAGCGCGCTTGCCAACGCGAATGTCCCGGCGGAAGTCCGCCAGAAACTCACTGGCCACGCGGACGCCGCCACCCATCAAGGATACACGCACCTTGAATTGCAGCCGTTGGAAGCCGCGATTGCCAAACTACCAAGCGTGTCCAAATCATAAACCACATCAAGGCGGGTCCAACGGTTGGATTTCCGCTGCGACCCGCGGCTTCGACTTCACCGACGCTGGCAAACCTTTACCGCGGAGCACACGCAATCTGTCCGCAGCCGTGTCCCATGCCCCGATCAGCTTTTGGACGGCCACGGCGGTTTTTACATCCATAGTAATGCGCCCGCTCTCTTTGTCGGTGTTGGCCTCTTTCAACGCCATTGCAGCATCGTAGGCAAACCGTTGCAGGTCTGCGGCTTGATTGCGTCCGGCAATACGTGTCCCTTTGGTTTCAGAGTTGGCAAGTGGACTGTTCAAGTCGCCTTGGCTTTCAGTCTGTGAATTTGGAGTCGTCATAGGCGCATTTTGGATTGAGTTACCCAATGTGGCATCGTTGCAGCGATGTTCATGGTTCTGCTTCCCCCATGCGGCTGCATTCATCGAAACCGGCAAGCATATCCATCACTTCGGACTCACTGCGATTCAGTTGCCAACAGGCAACATCGCGCGCAGCGGCGTAGGCGTGTAAGGCACAGTCCCAATGACGGCCCAGTCCGTTATAGTAGGCACCCTCGCGGCGCACCACCCACGCAGTTATTGGGCCGGGGCGGTCACAGCCTTGCCGTAGGAGGTAGGAAATCGTGCGTTCGCGGTCGTATGGCTTGGGGCGCGGCATAACAGGGTTGAGAGGTATATTGTCAGGCGGAACAGCCTGCCAGCCGGGGCACGGGGAACGGGATAGCCAGTCCAGCAGTTCGGTCTTGTGCTGCCGGAGCATGTCAGCGAAGTCGGGCGACACGCGGTCGGCGGGGATGACGGCCAACTTGTCCCCGCGTGGTTCCAGCCGCAGTCCGTGCCGTGCGGCTTGGTAGTAGAGTTCAGGGGCGGTCATAAAAGCAGTGCCTCAATCGGTTCTGGGTCCAGAGCCGGGGGATTTGAAGCGTGACAGCGTGACGGTTCATTGTTTTCGCTGGTTTTGTGAGTTTCGGAAGCGTGACAGCCCTGTTCGCGGTCACGCTTGGGAAATTGAGAATCACCAATGTTTTCGGGCATTGTCACGCTGTCACGCTTCGTTTCCCCTTCGACGGGCAAGTAACGCTCGAAAATATCGGCGAAGTCGGCCAACGTGTAACCCTTCGCACGTTCGTCGCCAACGGTAAGTGCACGCGTTGCGATACCGAAGTTGCGAAGTTGCCGCGCCAGCCATGTTTGCGTGACTGGATGCCCCTTGTGCGCTTCCGGCCACGGGCGGTCACTCATGGTACATAACTTTTCCACAAGCGTTTTGGACAGTATCCGTTCCACGGCAGTTTCACCGAATACCTGCCGGATGTCTGCCAGCAGCATCGTTCTCGTGCCTTGTGCGTCGGCATCGTTTTGGCTAATCATTTTGGCGAACGCAGTTGCGGCACGTTGCGGCCAGTCACCGCCCGCAATTTCGGCAATCGCAAAGAGTGGACGCCAGTTGTCCGCCAGCCGATTGAACGCGCCGGACGGCAACTCAGGGTCGCACCCTTCCAACCGAGCGCGGTTGTCCTCACACCAGCGCGCCAGCTTCCGGCGAAGCACCGTCTCCCGCTCAATGCGGCGCGAGTCGAAACGCTCGCGCAATTCTCCGGGCTTTGCACGTTTAAGCCGAATGACGATTGAACGGTCGTGCAGGGTGCCGGGCAACGCGCCAATCCCGCACAGAATAGCAGGGGCAAACACGTTGAATGCCCGAACCTCGTTTCCTTCCCCCTCGCACCGCAAGGCCTGACCCCCGCGCCGGTGCCCGGCATTAAGCAGTCCGCGCAATTCCTCCGACTCATGCACCCAGGAATCAGCTTCATCGGCCAGCAAAGTCGGTTTGTACTTTTCAATCACGCGGAATAAAACTGCCACACTCAAATTCTCGGTCGGCAACGGGCGCGGCACCATCGTCCCGATCAAGTCGCGCAGCGTCGTTTTTCCACAGCCCTTATCCGGCGATGAAATGTTCAAACGTGGTGAACACTGGAACAATTCAAAACAATGCGTATGAGCGTTCCATAAGGCCAAAAAATCAGCAGCACTGGCTGGTAGTACGATGTAACGAGAATAAACTTCGGCGATTTCGGCGAGCACATCCGCGCCGACCACGGCTTCCGGCCACAATTCCACATCAACCATGTTCAGCGCGCCACCCTGCAAAGTTTCCACAGATTTTGGACGACGTTTGGCCACTTCGCTGTCCAACGTGCCACCCCGGACCCCCGCCTGCCGGGTTTCATCATCGCGCACGCGGTCGTATTCGGCGGGTGTAAGTTTCGCTAGCCGTTGAAAACGTTGTTCATCGGTTTCCGTTGGCGTTGCGGCGCTTTCAATTTGCGTTTTCACGAAATCCAGTCCCTCCAATTTGTGCAGGTCGTTGAAGTCGGTCGGCTTGGTGGTGACGTTCTTGAACGCCGGCACAGCGAGTTTTGCCCGGATTGCGAACGCAGCGTCGCGGGCCTTGGCCAAGCCGGGGTTGCCATCCGTAAACTGGTCATTGTCGGCGGCGATAATGATTTCACGCTCTGGGAATTTTTCGCGCAGTGCCTTTGCCACAGTCGGCAAGTTGCCCGCGTTCATTGCGGCCACCGTTGCAAGCCCGGTTGCTTCCGCAATGCTCGCAGCGGTCGCAAACCCTTCGGCGATGACCAGCGGGCTGTCGGGCGTTTCGGCCACAGCGAAGA
>DATEGR010000232.1:0-11925 GCA_035279985.1 Verrucomicrobiia bacterium | reverse complement strand
AAAGCCGGACAGGTCGAGTTCGCCGGCATTTTTGACGTAAATCCTGACACCGCGCGCAAAATCGCCACCAGGTACAAAACGCGCATTTTTACCTCCATGACTGAAGCCGCGGAGAACGCCGACGCGCTCAATATCGTCACGCCCACCAGCACTCATTTCGAGCTCGCGAAACAATTGCTCGCGCAAGGCAAACACGTCCTCATCGAAAAACCAATGACCGACGACACCGCCCAGGCCGCCGAGTTGGTGCAACTCGCCCAACAGAATAATTGCGTCCTGCAAGTCGGCCATGTGGAGCGGTTCAATCCCGTTTTCAAGTATCTCGAAACGGCCGCACCCCAGCCGCGTTTTATCGAATGCCACCGGCTGTCGCCTTACCCGGCCCGCTCGACCGATATTGGGGTCGTGCTGGACCTGATGATCCATGACCTCGACGTCGTGCTCGCCTTCGTGAAATCGCCGGTGACCAGCGTGGACGCCGTGGGCATTCCCGTGTTGAGCAAAAGCGAAGACATCGCCAACGCACGCTTGCGCTTCGCCAACGGCTGCGTGGCCAACCTCACGGTCAGCCGGGTCAGCCCCGAGCGGATGAGGAAAATTCGCGTGTTCAGCGGCCCGACCAATCCGTGCTACATCTCGCTCGATTACCGCGCGCAGGAGGGTTTTCTCTACCGCGTCGCCCGCGACGATGAGTGGGTAAGTTCCAAGTTTAGAAAACTTTTGGCCCTTGCTGGCAGCAACGTAACGGTTGTCAGCGAATTTGCCGGAAAAAAAGTCGTGCGCGAACCCGTGCCGATTGCGAAGGACGAACCGCTCAAGCTCGAATTGCAGGATTTTGTGAACTGCGTCCGCGAAAAACACACACCCGTTGTCAGCGGCGCATCCGCCAAACGCGCGCTGGACCTGGCCTTTGAAATCACGCGGCAGGTGCAGCAAAGCAGATGAATAAGACCGATTCCTTCATGCAGATTGCCGGCGAGGCGAGCGGAGATTTGCTCACCGCGGAGGGTGTTTTGTAGGAGACGACGTGAGGAGTCTCTAACTTTATGCTTTTAAAAACCAATATGAGTCTTGCCACCTCGACTCCTGCAAAAACTGTAGCTGGAGATCCGGAAGGAGTCTCTGATTGAAGTATGGAATCCACCGCCCAATCGAAAAGTTTGAGCCTCGTCACCTCGGCTCCTACAATCCGGCCATGAATTCCCGGCGTCCAATCAGCCCTCTCCGCGACCCGCTCAACCGCGCGTTCAACCTTCCGCGGCTGCCGCGCGAGCATTACCGGGCCGATGCCGTTGTACGCTGGACACTGACGATTTTTGACAAGGCCCAAGGCTGGCTCACGCGGCCCTTTCATCAACGCTTTCGCGAATTGATGCTGCACGCCGCCGCGCGCGAAGGCTTGCTGTGCCCCATTTACTATCTGATGCCGGATCATTTGCATCGGGTCTGGATGGGGTTGCGGTTGGATTCCGACCAGCTCAACGGCATGGCGTTTCTGCGGACGCATCTGGAGCCGGAACTGTTGCCCGCGAAATTTCAGCCGCAGGCCCACAATGAAGTACTGCGCGAGGAGCAAAGAAAGCAAAACGCGTTTGCCAAAGTTTGCTTTTACATCGCGGCCAATCCGGCACGGGCAAAGTTGATTGGTGAAACCGAGGCGTGGCCGTTCACCGGTTGTGTGGTTCCCGGCGAACCCAAGCTGAACCCAACGGAAGAAGATATTTGGCTGAAATTCTGGCGGATTTACGGAAAATTGCGACAACCGGATGCAGGCAACATCAAACGACCGCCGATTGGGGGGAGGCATAGGGCAAAGTCAGAGACTCCTCACGTCGTCTCCTACGAAGTTAAGGTGTGAAATCGAAAACCTTCATGCTCATTGCCGGCGAGGCGAGCGGGGATTTGCTCGCGGCGGAATTGGTTTCTGCCCTGCGCGCACAATCGCCGGGCGTAAAATTCTTCGGCGCCGGTGGCACGGCGATGGCTGCGGCAGGCGCGGAACTGGCCTTCGACTTGACGCAGCACTCCGTCGTCGGCTTTACCGACGTGGTCAAAAACTATTTCAAGTTCCGGCAGTTGTTTAATCAACTGCTTGCGCTGGCCATCGAACGCAAACCGGACGCCATCATCGGAGTGGATTTCGGCGGTTTCAATCTGCGTTTCGGTCATGCCATCAGGCAATACACCCGTGAAAATCCTTTCTCCAAGTGGAACCCGAAAATCGTTCAATTCGTTTCGCCGCAAGTCTGGGCGTCACGACCGGGCCGGGCGAAGCTGTTGGAGGTGGATTATGATCTGCTCCTGAGCATTTTCCCGTTTGAGAAGGACTGGTACGCCCGGCGCGCGCCGAAGTTGCGGGTGGAGTTTGTCGGACACCCGATGGTGGGACGCTTCGCTTCGGAGGGGCGAGTTACACGAGTCCTAATCTCAGAAAAGTTTGGGACTCGCGAAGCTCGTCCTTCCGAAATCTTACTTTTGCCGGGCAGCCGGACGAGCGAATTGAAACGACATCTCCCGGTGATGCTCGATGCGCTGGAATTCATTCAGAGCAAGCTGCCGACGAGCCGTGCCCGAATGGTGTTACCGAACCCGGCCCTGCAAAAACTCGCAGCCAGGCTGTCCGCCCCTCCGCCCCAGGTCGAAATTCGGGTCGGCAATCTGCCTGAATTCCTGGCGCAAACGGACATCGCCATCGCCTCGACCGGTACGGTAACGATGGAGTGCGCGTTCTTCAGCGTGCCGGCGGTGACGCTTTACCAGACGTCCTGGGTCAATTTCGAAATCGCCAGGCGCATCGTCACCGTAAAATGGGCGACGATGCCGAATATTCTGGCCAACGAGGAGGTTTATCCTGAATTCATCCAAAACACCGCCACGCCGGAAAACATCGCCGGCGCGGCGCTGGAACTGTTGCAGAACGAATCGCGCCGCCAAAAAATCAAATCGCAACTCGCTAACATAGTTTCCTCGCTCGGCGCTCCCGGCGCCAACCATCGCGCGGCGACGGCCATCCTGAATCTGTTCTCATGAAGGACCTTACGAATCCGGTATGGATCAAAATCAAGGGGCTGCTGTTCCTGTTCCTTGGAATCGCTGCGGCGGTTCTGGTCTTTCTCGACAACCCGAATTGGAAGACGGCTATCTTGCTCGTGGTGGCCATCTGGAGTTTCTGCCGGTTTTATTATTTCGCATTTTACGTCATCGAAAAATACGTTGACCCGGGCTACAAATTTTCCGGGCTGATTTCGTTCGCGAAGTATTTATTCCGGCGGCGGTGAGTCCAGCCGGGCGAGCGTCCGCGGGAGCAGGATTCACGACTCCCAAACGGCTTGTCTGGAGCCTCGCCCCGCCAGTTTTGACTTTCAGGGACGCAACAATTACCCTCCCGGCATGGAATCGCTGCATGCACCGTGGCGGATTGATTATATCCTCGCGCCCAAGCCACAACTTGACGCCAGCCTGTTCACGCGCATCGCCCAATCCAACGATGACGAGGCCAATTACGTGATCGTCCGTGACCGCACCTGTTTCGCGCTGCTCAACAAATATCCCTACGTCGGCGGCCATTTGCTGGCGGTCCCTTACCAGGAAGTTGCGGACCTGAACGGCTTGACCGATGACGAACTGGCGGATTTGTGGAAGCTGACGCGGCGTTGCGTAAACGCGCTGACGAAATTGATGAAACCGGACGGCTTCAATATCGGCATCAACCTCGGCAAGGTCGCCGGCGCCGGCGTCGCGGAGCATTTGCACGTTCACGTCGTACCGCGCTGGAACGGCGACACCAATTTCATGCCGGTGCTGGCCAATACCACGGTTCTGCCTCAGGCATTAAGCGAACTGGCCGTAAAACTGCGCGCGGAGCTGGCAAAATAATTCAGCTGTGGCAACGGAAACCCTCCATTTTGAAAACGCGCGCGTTGCGCAGCAGCTTTTCAATAATGAACCCCGCAATCTGCAATCCCTCGAGACCGAACTGGGCGTCAAGGCCACGTCGCGCGAAGGTTGGATCAAACTGGAAGGCCAGGCCGACGCCCTTGAACGCGTCAAACATCTCTTTGCTTCGCTCGAAACCCTGTTGAAGGCCGGCACGCCCGTCCGCAACCGCGAGTTCGCCCATGCGCTGAACGTGGTGAAGCATGAAGGCGCGGCAACCCTCAAGGATTTGGTCAGCGACCGCGTGATGACGCACGACCGGAAACCCGGCGTTACCGCCAAAACCGTCGGCCAGAAAAAATACCTCGATGCGATTCGGCAGCACGATGTGACCATCGGCGTCGGTCCGGCCGGCACGGGCAAGACGTATCTGGCGGTCGCCATGGCACTGGCGGCGTTGCGCGATGGCAAGGTGTCGCGGATTATTTTGACGCGCCCGGCCGTGGAAGCCGGCGAGGCACTGGGCTTTCTGCCGGGCGACCTCTACGAAAAAATCACGCCGTATCTCCGCCCGTTGCAGGACGCGTTGCATGACATGCTGCCGGTCGAGGAAATCCAGAAGCACACCGAGCGCGGCACGATTGAAATCGCGCCGCTGGCCTATATGCGCGGCCGGACGCTGAACAATGCCTTTATCATCCTGGACGAGGCGCAGAATTCGACGATGGAGCAAATGTTGATGTTCCTTACGCGGCTCGGCCACGGCTCGAAGGCGGTCATCACCGGCGACGAGACGCAGATTGATTTGCCGCCAAACAAATATTCCGGCCTGCTGGAGGCGCATCGCATTTTGAAAAACGTGGAAGGCATCGCCGTCGTCGAGTTCAGCAAGCGCGATGTGGTCCGCCATCCGCTCGTGCAACGCATCATCACGGCCTACGAGGAACATCGCGGCGGGGCGAAGTCGTGAGCGGAATGAACGTCGTCCTCGCCAACCGTCAGCGCACGCGGAGTCTCAATCCGCACTTGCTGAAGCAAATCGCAAGCGCATTGCTCGTTGATTTAAAAATCGAAGACGCAGAACTCGGCGTTCACCTGATCGCCACGCCGGAAATGACCCGGCTCAACGAGAGATTCCTTCGACACGAGGGTTCGACGGACGTGATCACGTTCGATTATTCGGATGCCGGACGCCGGGCGCCAGCGGCGCGGCAGCAGCTTTACGGTGAAATTTTCATCTGCGTGGACGAAGCGGTTTTGCAGGCGCACAGGTATGGCACAAGCTGGCAATTGGAAATTCTGCGTTATCTCGTCCACGGCGTCCTGCATTTGCTCGGCCATGACGATTCACACACCGGCGAACGTCGGAAAATGAAGCGCGAGGAAGACCGCCGGGTGCGTGAACTTTCGCGGCGATTTTCGCTCGCACAACCGGGCCGCACCGCTAAACTTTCCTCGTGCAAAAATCGCTGATCGTGCGCTGGCGTGCCAGTTTCTTCACCGGCCTCGCCATCGTGCTGCCCGGTGTCCTCACGCTGGCGGTGGTCAAATGGCTGTTCGTTTCCGTTTCCAGCTTCACTGACACCCTCCTTTTTTTCCTTCCGTACTGGCTCAGCCCCAGAGCAATTTATCAGGATGGCATCTCCGGCCCGATGTTCTGGTATTGGAGCCTGATCGCGTTGTTCCTGTTCGTCGCCATCGTGTCCGTGGTCGGGGTGCTGGCGCGATATTATTTCGGCAAGCGGCTGATCGCGTGGGCGGACAGCATGATGCTGCGGGTGCCGGTGCTGAATAAAATTTACGGCACCATCAAGCAGGTGGATGAGGCGTTCACGTCCGGAAAAAAAAGCTCCTTCAAGACCGTGGTCCTCGTCGAATATCCGCGCGAGGGAATATATTCGGTCGGCTTCATCACGAGCGAGCAGGCGGATGAAGTGGAAAAAAAGACGGGCAAGAAATGCGTGTGCGTCTTCATCCCGACGACGCCACTTCCCACCGGCGGTTTTTTAATCCTGGTGCCGGAGGAAAAAGTCGTGAAACTCGACATGTCGGTGGCCGACGGGTTCAAATACATCATCAGCATCGGCGCGCTGGCCAATGAGCCCTTCGCGCCGCCGCCCATCAAATGATTCAATCCGCCACCGGCTTGATTCTGCGCACCCGGCCCCTCACCGAAACCAGCCTCATCGTTCACTGGCTCACGGCGGATTTCGGACGCATCGCCACAGTCGCCAAAGGCGCGCGGCGGCCCAAATCGCCGTTCCTCGGCAAGCTCGATCTGTTTTACGTGGCGGACTTTTCATTCAGCCGCAGCCGGCGTTCGGATTTGCACCTTCTCCGTGAAGTCGGTTTGCGTGAGCTCCACGCGGCGCTGCGCCAGAACCTTGCCAGCCTGCGCCAGGCGACCTATGCCACCGCATTCGTCGAACAGGCGACAGAAACCGAAACGCCCCTGCCTGGGGTTTACGGCTCGATGCTCGGTTTTTTGGATTATCTCTGCAAACAAGCTGTCAAACCGCAATCGGTCTTCGCGTTCGAGTTGAAGCTGCTTCACGAACTCGGCCTGGAGCCGGATTGGGGAAAAACCGGGCTTACGCCCGGCTCAATAAATATCGGCCGTTCCCTCGCACAGGGCGGCTGGCGGGCATGCAAGCGACTGAAATTGAGTCATGTCCAAATCCTCGAATTGCAGGAGTTTTTGCACGGCTTTTTGATTTTCCATCTGGGCCGGCTCCCCAAGGGGCGGGCGGCCGCGCTGGCCGGCCAAGATTCAGAATGACGCAAAAATTGGTTTGCGATATGCTATTAAGACAGCTTCGGGACCGATAAACATGACCAAGAAAATTTTAAAGAAATTTTCCACGGTGCGAATGCAGCTGGTAGCCAGCGTGTTCGTGGCCATTGCGCCTGCGCTGGGATTGACGTTCCTCGTCAATCAGACCTGGTTCTGGGAATTCGCCCCGCACTGGCTGAAACAGTATGCGCTGGACGTGCCTTGGACCAGTTTCGCCGTCGGCCTGCTGGCGTTGTTCGCAGCGTGGTTTGGCGGCGAACATTTTATTTTGCGCCAGGTGCGCGCGCTGTCCGAGGCGGCCCAACGATTCGCCAGGGGCGACCTGGATGCCCGCACGGGATTGGAACCCACGGAGGATGAATTCGGCCAGCTGGCCCGGGTTTTTGACAGCATGGCCGAATCACTGCAACAGCGCATGAGCGATCGCGAAAAGGCGGAAAAAATCCTGCTCAACCGCGCGCTTCAACAAACCGCGATCGCTGCCCTGGGCCAATTCGCGCTGGTCGAAAACGACATGGCGCCGCTGCTGAATCAGGCCGGGCTGCTCGTCGCCCACACGCTGGAACTCGACTACAGCGCCGTCTGGGAACGGCTGCCCGACGGCCAATTGTTATTACAGGCGGGCGCAGGCTGGAAACGCGGCTGCGTCGGTGAAACCAGAATCCCCGGTGACAACCACTCGCAAATCGGCCTGACGCTAAACTCCGGCGAAATGATCCTCGTCACGGACTTCAAAACGGAGACACAATTTGCCGTGCCACCCTTGTTCGCCGAGCACGGTATCGTCAGCGGCGTCACCGTGGCGATTCCGACCCGCGGGCGGCCTTTCGGCGTCATCGGCGTCCACGCCACCCAGCGCCGTAATTTCACACCGGACGAGATGCAATTCCTGATGGCAGTGGCGACGGTGCTGGGCATGACCGTGGAGCGGAGACGTGCGGAAGCTGAAACCGAAAAAGTCGCCTCGTTTGCCAAGTTGAATCCGGCGGCCACCATGGAGTTCAACGAAGGGGGAACGATCAGTTATTTCAACGAAGCGGCGCAGCAACTCGCGTTGTCCGTTCGAAAAAAGCATCCCCGCGAAATTCTGCCCCGGGAGATCAACGAAATCATTCGCGACTGCCTGGCTACTGGTCGTAGCCGGATACGTTTGGAGACCGAGGTGAATGACCGCACCTTTTCCTGGATGTTTCATCCTGTGCTGCCCAGCCGCGTTGTGCATTGTTACGTTGATGACATCACCGACCGGCTGAACCTTGAGGAGCAACTGCGACAATCGCAAAAAATGGAATCCGTCGGCCAGTTGGCCGCCGGGGTGGCGCACGACTTCAACAACATGCTGACCATCATCTCGGGCCATTCCAGCGCCTTGCTTGCCAAACCGGCACTCCCCCCGGATGTGCTGGATCCGCTTCAGGCCGTTTATTTTGCCGCGGAACGCGCCGCGGGCTTGACCCGCCAACTGTTGATGTTCAGCCGCAAAAACGTGATTCAGCCCGACCTGCTCGATTTGCGCGAGGTCGTCGGCAACATGTCCAAGATGCTGGACCGGCTGCTCGGTGAGACCATCCAGCTCGATTTTCGGCCGCCACCCGAACTGCCGGCCATTGAAGGTGACGTCGGCATGATCGAGCAGGTCATCATGAACCTTTCCGTCAATGCCCGCGATGCGATGCCGAAGGGCGGCCGGCTCACCATTGGAATTGACACACCGACGATTGACGAAAACTACGTGAAGTCACATGCCGATGCGCGCGCAGGCCGGTTCGTTCGTCTGCGCGTTACGGACACAGGCATTGGTATGGACGACGTCACCTTGCATCGCATTTTCGAACCGTTCTTTACGACCAAGGATGTCGGCAAAGGCACAGGCCTCGGCCTGGCGACGGTTTACGGCATAGTCAAGCAACACGAAGGCTGGGTCGAAGTGAACAGCGAACCCAACAAAGGCGCGACGTTCGATGTGTTTTTTCCCGCGAGCGAAAAAAACGTTGCGTCCAAAAAGGAAAAATCCGTTCTGCCGGAAGCTGCGCCCGGCGGCGGAAACGAAACCATTCTTATCGTTGAGGACGAACCCATCCTGCGCGAAATGGCGCGCGACATTCTTTCCGGATACGGCTACCGCATCTTCGAGGCCTCCTCCGGCAAGGAAGCGCTCGGTACCTGGCAGCAAAAATCAGATGGCATCGATTTACTGTTGACGGACATGGTGATGCCCGAAGGTATTTCGGGCGCGGAACTCGCCCGGCAGTTGCTCGTGAATCATCCCGGCCTGAAAATCATTTTTACCAGCGGTTACACCGCCAACGAGGTTAACACCCAACTGCTGATAAAAATGAAGGCGCGCTATTTGCAGAAGCCTTACTCGCACGCTGACCTTGCCAAAACCGTACGCGAATGCCTTGACCGAACCGATAACGACACCGCCACCGTGGTCGTGCCGCTCTGACCTCGAATGGAGACAAACGTGCCAGGCGATGTCACCGTGGCCATTTTAAGCGACCTCCACTACGCTGGCGCCGCTGAACGCGCCCGGGGCGAGGATTACGAATTGCGCGCCATTGCCAATCCGCTGTTGCGCTCATTCGCAAGCGTTTACCGGCATGTGGTCTGGATGCGCCATCCGCTCGACCAGGCGCCCCAACTGGACCGTTTTCTTGCCGACGTTGGCCCGGTCGATTACGTCGTGGCCAACGGCGATTATTCCTGCGACACCGGCTTTGTGGGGGTGAGCGACCCGGCGGCCGGTCAAAGTGCGCAGGAATGTCTCGATAAACTGCGTGCGAAATTCGGCGACCGCGCGCGGTTTGTCATCGGCGATCATGAATTGGGCAAACAGGCCATGTTCGGCGGCGGCGAAATGCACCTGGCCAGCTGGCGTATCGCAACCGGAACCCTCGGTCTGCCGCCATTCTGGAAACTCGGCATTGGCCGCTACATACTCATGGGAATGACTTCGTCCTTGATTGCGCTTCCCATGCATCAGCCGGACACGCTGCCGGCTGAATGGCCCGAATGGCTGCGCCTGCGCGAGGCGCACCTCGCTGAAATCCGTGCGGCCTTCGACGCATTGTCATCAAATCAACGGGTCATTCTGTTTTGTCACGATCCGACGGCCCTGTCTTTTCTCTGGCGCGAGGAATCCGTGCGCCGCCGCTTGCGACAGATCGAACAAACCATCGTCGGACATCTGCACACGCAATTGATTTTATGGAAGAGCCGGATGCTGTCAGGCTTTCCGCCCGTTCGATTTCTGGGACATGCCGTCAGCCGCATGACAGGAGCTTTGCACGAAGCCCATCATTGGTGGCCTTTTCAGGTGCGGCTCTGCCCTGCCCTTTCCGGCATTGAACTGCTGAATGACGGCGGCTACTTCACGATGCAGATTGATCCGGCGGCCAGCCACCCGGCGCAATTTACTTTCCACTCCTTGCCGAGGTGATCATGGCTTATATCTATAGCAGCCGACGTGAGCCGGGTCTCTTCCCGGCAGTTCAGAAATAGTTGGAGCGGACTTATGTCCGCGGCTACGATTTTGAGACCAGCGTTATCAAGGCCTCCACCGCGGCGTCGGCTTTGACGGATTGTAATGCGCCGCCGCGCGGTTTGATTTCCACCTCGCCTTTGGCCAGCGATCTCTCGCCGATGGCCAGGCGAATCGGGAAGCCGACCAGATCGGCGTCCTTGAACTTCACGCCCGGCCGTTCATCGCGATCGTCCAGCACCACATCCACGCCGCGCGCAATCAGTTCGTTATAAAATTTTTCCGCCAGCTTCATCGCCTCGCTGTTCGGATCGACGTTCAGCGGTGTGATGCAAACCCGGTAGGGCGCAACACTCAACGGCCAGATGATGCCGTCCTTGTCGTTGCATTGCTCGATCACCGCCTGCAACGTCCGCGTCACGCCAATGCCGTAGCAGCCCATAATGCAGAGCTTGCGTGAGCCGTCTTCGGCGAGAAACGACGCTCCCAGTGGTTCGCTGAATTTCGTGCCGAGTTTGTAAACGTGGCCGACCTCAATCGCGCGCCGGATTTTCAAGGGCTTACCGCACCTGGCGCAGGGCTCGCCGGCAGTGACGGTTCGCAAATCAAACCACTGTGTCACCTTGATGTCGCGTTCCAGGGAGACGTGGCGGAAATGGAAACCATCCTCGTTTGCTCCCGTGGTCATGTCGTTCGCTCCCCGCAACCGTTCGTCGGCAAAAACGGAAATGTCTTTCACCTCAATCGCGCCCAGGCTGCCCGGATGTGCGCCAAGGGCGGTGAAAAGTTCCTCGGCGGTGGCCGGACGGAAAACCGTGGTGCCGACGAGGCCTGTCAGTTTGGCCTCATTCAATTGATCGTCACCGCGAATCAAGACAATGACCGGTTTGCCATCGGCAATATAAACCAGCGTCTTGATCTGACGATTCGCCGGAACGCCATAAGGCGGCTTGGTCAGTGCCTCAATGGTGACAACGCCGGGCGTGGCAAATTTCTCGATAGCCGGGCCGACTTCGCGCGCGGCGGTCCTGGGAATGCCGCTGGTGGCTTTCTCAATGTTAGCCGCATAACCACAGCCCTCGCAGAAAACGACTTCATCCTCGCCCGTCTCCGCCGGAACCATGAATTCG
This sequence comes from Verrucomicrobiia bacterium, assembly GCA_035279985.1. GTDB lineage: Bacteria > Verrucomicrobiota > Verrucomicrobiia > Limisphaerales > UBA11358 > UBA11358. The sequence continues at coordinate 641 of DATEGR010000232.1, read as the reverse complement.
TGCGAAAATTTCCCGCCCATTATGCCGGTATCGGCCTCTACCGCGAAGGTTTTCAATCCGCAGCGCGAAAAAATCCGTTCGTAGGCCCCATACATCTTTTGATAACTCGTCGTCGCCGCCTCGTCGCTGACGTCGAAGCTGTAGGCGTCCTTCATGATGAATTCGCGGGCGCGCATCAGGCCGAAGCGCGGGCGGATTTCATCCCGGAATTTCACGCTGATCTGGTAAAAGTTTTTTGGCAACTGCCGGTAGGAATTGATTTCGCCGGCGGCAACAATCGTGACGACTTCTTCCGCGGTCGGACTCAAAAACCAGTCGCGATTCGCGCTGTCCTTGACTTTGAACAGCACGTCGCGCGCGGTTTTGGCGCGTCCACTCTGCTCCCAGATTTCCTTCGGGTGCAGCGCAGGCATGAGCAATTCCAGCGCGCCCGCCCGGTCCATTTCCTCGCGGACGATTTGTTCGATCTTATGCAACGCACGCAGGCCGAGCGGCAGGAAGGTATAAACGCCACCGGCGAGCTTGCGAATCAGCCCGGCGCGCAACAGCAGTTTGTGCGACAGAATTTCCGCCTCAGCGGGCGGTTCACGGAGCGTCGGAATCAGTGTTTTGGTCCAAAGCATGGGAAAACTTTAACGCAG
>DATEGR010000231.1:0-6703 GCA_035279985.1 Verrucomicrobiia bacterium | reverse complement strand
AGAAAAAAATGGCGGCCGGAGCGGGGGTCATGACCCCTACCTGGAGACCGCCGAAATCGTTGCTGGAATCTGTTTGTTGAATCAGGCCGGTGTTGGGATTTATGGGCTTTACGTACACATCGAAGGCGATGAAATCAAAAGGGGCCAGGTCAACTTGCTGGCTAAAATCGTAGGGAGCCAGGTTGCTAAAAGTCCCAAAGAACAGGTTTTGATTGCCGTTGGTGAAAGGATTGTCCACCATTAACGAACCGACGGTGCCCGGGAGTCCCGCATTGGGGTCGGGTGTGTTCACGTCATTGGTCAATGGTGAGTTATTGCCGGGGGTATCGTACCAGGAAATCCAAGAGGCCACGCTGCCGCTGCCAGCAAAGGGGGCGCTATTGCCGCCGGTAAGAAAGGACTGGGTATAGGTATTGGTCGGGAACGTCGACGCCGCCCACGTCCGCGTGGTCAAACCTACGAACGTCACCACAGCCAGTGCAAGAATGAAACGCATGATACAGAGGGTTTTTTTCATATAATTTTTGGGGCTGATTATTTTATAATTACACCAAGCCGACCTGCCAAACAAGCAGCCTGGAAAACGGCAGCCTATTACTTTGCGATATGCCATTGGTATTCTATTTATGATAACATTAAGCAGGAAAAAGTCACGTCACGAGAATTGGTGACAAGTGTTGCCATCGTGGAGATTCGACGAGAGGGCAGGTCAGTCGTTGGGCATGGCCGTCCACATTCCTTTCGGGTTGGCCAGCGTTCCGGTGCCGATGGTCTGCTCAATCGCCAAGGCCTGGGCATGGCCATCGCAAAACAAATAGTTGAACCGATTATTCTGCGCCTTGTATAACAACGCCCCCTGATTGACACCACTTCCGCTGGTCGCACTTTGCTTTGGAGCGGTCGTGTCAATCTGGTAAAGATTCCCATTGGCGCTGCCATTCATCGAGGTTTGCGGTCCATTACAAATGCAGGTCCAAATGTTGCCTTCGCACTGCTGGCCACCAGTTTCTTCTGCCAACAGAATGGTTCCGGAAGGAGACCGGACCACGGTGGTGGGATACCCTGGGGCATTCAAATCGGGTAATAGCTTGGTGGTCGTCCAATAAATGCCCACGCCATGATAACCTGGTTGGTTGATGTCTGGTAAACGATACCCACTGGTGGAGTCTATCTGGTATTGGGTGCTCCAATTTGGCCCCACGCTGTTCATGGCATAAGACCTGAGGCCGAACTCCGGCAAGGCGGTCATCCAACTAACTTTGGTAAACTTGTCGAAGGGGCAAACCAGAACCTTGAGCGCGGGAGCCGCCCCGGCGGCGGCGGCATCCATCGGGTCTTGAATAAAAAACCCATTGATTGTTTTTGCGTAAGATAGATTGTTTGCGCCTCCGATGTCGCTGTAAATCCAAGTGTCCCAGCTAATTTGCTTGCCACTGCCGCTGGAGCCGCCGGAGCCAATGCCCGCCGCAGGGTACTGATTATGGTGATCACCGGCATACACATTGAAGGCCAGGCCCAACTGCTTCTGATTGTTCAAATCCTGGGCCATCAAAGCCCTGGTTTTGGCGGCGGCCAAAGCCGGAAGCAACATGGCGGCGAGAATCGCGATAATGGCAATAACCACCAGGAGTTCGATCAGCGTAAACCCTTTTTCTTTGGATGTCCCCCCGGTGATCCGCTTGGAACCGTCGTTGGTTTTCAATTGAGATTCTTTCATGGGCGGTTTCAATAATTTTAGTTGGCGTTGACCAGGCTGATCAGTCCGTGGCTGTTGATGATGTATTTTTTCCCCGGCGGCGGCGCCGGAATCTGTATGCCGGCGCTGGCGGCAAATTCTGCAAAACTGGCGGGGACGCGGCGGTTCTGCACTCTCCATCCGAGCAGTGCCTGGTTCAACGGCCGCAAGTCCGGCATGGCATTGGTAGCGCTGGCTGCCGAAGCGGGTTGGGAACTCCCGGCCGGCGCTGGCGTGGCGGAGACCGGCGCAGGCGTTGCCGGTGCTGTGGCTATCGAATCGGATGCCGACGGCGATGCCATGTTGGATGTTGAGGTATCGCTCTTCTTGCTGCAGCCGGTGGCGAGCAGCGGAATCGCAAGAGCGAGTGCAAGGCACACCCTCCACCGTTTTGGTTGGTGGCCGGCGAACCGGTCAAAGTCCAAAGATTTTCTCATACTTGGTTAGATTTCTGGCTATTTAGTGATAATCTAGCCCACACCAGCCAGGATTAAAAGTAGCGAAAATTGGGGACAAGCGTCCGGCAAGGCGTTTGACGGTTGCAACGCGCAAACCAGACCTGACCCCCCCGCCGCAAAACTTAAAACTCCTGCCGGAAAGCAGGCGGCTGGAAGCCCTTTGAACCCACAATGTTGTTGCATCAGGCTGCGAATATCATGACGGGCTAGAGCGTTCCTGAGAAAACTGTAGCCGCCGACGTGAGGAGGCGGACCCTCTTGGACAATTCCGCCTCGTTACCTCGGCGGCTACGAGATTTATTGAACCGCTTTAACTCGGTGTTCGGCGCTTCGGAGTGTCTCCCGGGAGGGGTGTCAGAACCCGGTCCGGCCGGCTGCCATGTTTTTCATGGCTTCCGACCGTGATGGCCTTTACGATTTATGGCCATCATGAAGTTGAAACGACCGTCGCTGGTTTCCCAAGGCTCCGTGCATCGAATGATTCAGACAGCGGATGAAGCCTGGAAGCGGCGTGACTTCCAGCAATGCTTTGAGTCGCTGGAACGCGCCAGCCGTCTGGATCCGGCCAATGCCGGTCTCCTGTTCATGCTGGGTCAGCGTTATGGAATCCGTTACGATTATGCCGCGGCCGAGCGTTATTTTGACAAGGCCGTACGCCTGACGGCAAAAAAATCGGAGGCATTGGCGACCGCGGGCCAGTTGTCCACCGATTTTGCCAGCCATCAAGTGGCGGAACATTATTTTCAGCAGGCCCTGGAACAAAAGGACGCGTCGCCGGAAACCTTCGCCCGATTGGCAGAACTCTACGAACGACTGCACCGACTGGAAGATGCCTCCAAACTGGTGGAGCAGGCATTGCAATTGGACGCCAACTGTGCTTTGGCCCGCCTGACCCAGGCCAGGTTAAGCCGTCAGGCCGGACATTTGGAAGAAGCAGAAAAGATTCTTCGTCCCGTCCTGGGGTCGGCGCAACGCGAGATGCGGATACGCGGTTACTACGAACTCGGTGTTATTCTGGATCGGCAAGGGCGTTACGATGAAGCCATGGCGTCGTTTCTGGAGGCCAAGGCGATGTTGCTCCCGGACGCCCACCTGCTGCCGGCCCAAGTGCGAGCAAACCGCATTGCCGGAAAAAAGGCGCTGGCTGCCTTTACGGTGGAAACCATGCACCGCTGGTTTGATTTTGGTTCTCAACTCCAGCCTCTCCGGCGCCTGGCGTTTCTAGGTGGCCATCCGCGTTCGGGAACAACCTTGTTGGAACAAGTGCTGGATTCGCATCCGGACATCGTCTCGGCCGAGGAGACACAGGTTTTTGTGGACGACGTGCTCAACCCTCTCAAGAGGAATCTCCCCGGAGGCGCGCCGATAACCTATCTGGAAGCAGCGCAAACCGATGCCTTGCAACAGGCCCGCACAAGATATTTCCACGCCATGGAACTGTGCCTGAACAAACCGATTGGCGACCGGCTGCTGATTGACAAAAATCCTTCGGTGACCCTTTTTCTCGCGGCCTTTATTCGGATATTTCCCGAAATTAAAATTCTGATTGCATTGCGGGACCCACGGGACGTGGTCCTGAGTTGTTTCATGCAATGTTATGTGCCGGTCACCCCCTCCTGTGCACCCTATCTGAGTCTGGAAGAGACAACTGAAGGCTACGCGCACACGGCGGAGGAGTGGAAGATTCTTTCGTCCTTGATAAAAAACCCGTGGCTGGAAGTGCGCTACGAAGATGTGGTGGCTGATTTGGAATCAGTGTCCCGGCGCGTATTGGATTTTCTGGGCGTGTCCTGGGATTCGTCTGTGTTGCGCTTTGACGAACACGCGCGGGGCAAAAGACTGCGCTCTCCGACTTACGCCGACGCAACACAACCGGTGTATAAGCGCGCCCTGGGCCGCTGGCGGAACTACCAGAAATATCTGGAGCCGGTTCTGCACCGGCTGGAACCGTTCGTCAAGGCCCTCGGATACGAGTAAGCGGATTGCTTGGGGTTGAGAGTTGAGAGTTGAAGAATCATGACAAGTGCGGTCGGGTCAAGTCCTCTCGCGCGCGCCACTGTTCCAGCCGGGCGCGGCGCGCGCGGCGCCAGGCACTCAAGCTCTCACTGGGCAAGCCGCTCACGATAGGGCTGGTGGGCTTTGAAAAGTTGCAGCAACTTCTGGCTCTGGAGCGCCAGCGCTTGTTGCCCGGCGGCCTGCGCCAATTCGCGGGCTCTTTCCGACGTCGCCGCCGCATCGTCAAAGCGTCCCGCCTCAGCATAAGCGGCGGCCAAGGTACAAATCAATTGCGGCTGCTCGTAATCGGTCAATTGACAAACCCGTTCGGCCAATTGGACAGCCTGCTGGCCATTGCGCACGCGTGCCTCGGGACACGTCGCCAAAAGCCATGCCAGATTGTTCAGAAAGGATGGGTTGTTTGGTGCCAGCTTAATCGCGGCTTGATAGTGCGCGACGGACTGCTCGAAATGTCCCTGGCGCGATAAAGCGTTGCCGAGGTTATTGTAGAGGTTCGGGTTGCCGGGATTGATTTGCAGGGCCTTTTGGTATTGGGCAATCGCCTCGTCCACTTTGCCTTCCTGGAGCATTGCGTTGCCGAGGTTGCCGTAGGACTCCACGGAGACAGGATTGATCTGCAGGGCCTTTTGGAATTGGGCCTTCGCTTCGTCCACTTTGCCTTTTTGGAGCAGTGCGCTGCCAAGGTTGTTGCGGGCTTCCACGTAGTCAGGATTGAGTTGCAGCGTTTTTTGGAAATACGGAATCGCCTCATCCACCTTGCCCCAATGGAGGAGCACATTGCCGACGTTGTTCCAGGAGGGCGGGTCTTGGGGGTTGATTTGCAGGGCCTGTTGGAATTGGGCCATCGCTTCGTCCACTTCGCCTTTTTGGGTCAGGATAAATCCGAGGTTGTTGCGGGCCATCCAACAGTCCGGATTCCCGGCGAGTGTAACGCGCCAGAGCGTTTCCTGGTTCGCATACATACCACATTGGTACCAGGTCAATCCGCCCAGTACTAATAGCAGCGTTCCGCAAAATTGTGGCTCCCAGAACTCCCGATCGTTTCCTAAATGGCGGAATAATCTGTCAATGCCTGCCACAGCCAGCGTGAGCGGGCCGATCATGGCCAAATACTGAAAATGATCGGCCACGAACGAATAGCGAAACGGATAGACATTGAGAAACCCCAGCGCCGGGAACAAGGTTCCAATGAAAAAAAGCCAGGCCGCCAGCGGTCCGCGGTTCCGGCGCGATAGCAACCACAACCCCAGAGTGACCAACAGCGCCATCGCCGGGAAGAGATATTGCCACCATATCACCTGGCTGACATGCCAGCGGGGATACATAAAAATCAAGTCCACCGGCCAGATCAGTTTGCCGAGGTAGAACCAAATTGCGCGCCCGGCGATGAGTGTCCGCTCGATGAAGGTAAAATTAAATTCTGAACCCTTGGCGCCAACGAATGACCACTCCATCCACGCGGTGAACAAACCGGCACCCACGCCCACCACAAAGAACGGAATCAAGGGCAACCCATCCTGTTTCCAGGACAATTTTCCGCGTTGCCACCAGAAAACCACCAACAACGCCGCCGGCAAGGTTGCAATGACGCTCTTGGACATTAATCCCAACACGAACAGCCCCAAAGCGAAGAAGTAAAGCCTCCGGTTTCTGGTCCGGTCAAATCCCAGGTAAATTAAGGCTGCGCTTAGATAAAATGCCCCTGACAAAACGTTCTTGATTTCTGAGGTCCATGCCACCGACTCCACGCAGACGGGATACAGGGCAAAGATGGCCGCCGCAAGCCAGGCACCGGGCACATCCAACCGGCGCAGAACAGTCCATAGCAGAATGGCATTCAGCGCCTGCAGCAGGACGTTCATCAGGTGGTAACCCAACGGATTCAGTTGCCAAAGGTGATAGTCCACCCAAAAACCGGTAAACGCCGCCGGGTAATATTGCGGGGTGGCACCCGGCACAAACCAGATTTGCCAAAGACCTTTCAGCGAGCGCAACGCCAGATTGCCGGTCACGTAATGATCATCGTCCCAAATGAATCCCGCGTGCCAAATCGGCTGGTAGGCGAGAAGTGTCGAAGCAATCAGGAAGAGGCCAAACAACAACCACCGCCGGCGCGGCGAAGAAGTTAGAAATTCAACAACCTTGTCTATATCCGATCCGTGACGTCGTGCCGTGGCCACCTTTGCATCGGATGCGGTCGAGACGCTTCCGTTGTTCGGTTTGGATTCCGGCAAGGGCTTCATTCCGTGCAGATTAAACGAACCCGGAAATCGGCTCAAGCTTGCTGGCCACACGTTTGTTCCTTTTTCTCATCCAATTCAGCTTGAAGCTTCTTGCGTTCGGCAACCAAGGTGCTGTTTTTACGAAAGTTCGCGAAGTGCCCTAATCGGGCTCACCTTCCACTGCCTGCTTCGCCTGCTCTACTTCTCCCAAAACAAAAAAAGAACCCCGGCGCAAGCCGGGGTCGCTATGAGAATTAAATGTACTTTTACTT
>DATEGR010000230.1:0-6972 GCA_035279985.1 Verrucomicrobiia bacterium | reverse complement strand
TAACGAGATTAATCAAATTGCTCCAGCCATCTGTTCCATCCCGGCGCGAAAGGGAATGTACCTCAACGAAAGAAAGTGGACGAGGAATGCCGAGCGCTGAGGCTTTGTCACTCCAGATGGCTTCTTTCGCCCGCAGGCTGTGCAAATTCCGGTGGATGGGAAAAAGGATGATGTCCTGACTTCAAAATCCGGGGAGGGCGTCAGTTCTCTGCCCGCCACAAATAGAGACGGCGGCGCGTACGGCTTGAGGCACCTCGGCGAAATCAGGACGCGACCAAAAAAGGAGCGCCCTTGGCGGCAAGCCAAGGGCGCTCCGTGAGAACCGAGATCCAGTTATTGACCGAACACGCGATAGAAGCTCACATTGTTGGTCACTATATCTGTGAAGTTGGTTGTGGTTGAGGGCAATTGACTTGCCACCGTATTCCACGAATCGGTCAGGCTGTTGTCCTTGCGTTGCACGAAGAACAGCGAAGCATTAACAGCCGGAGTTGGTTGCCAGGTCAGTGTGACACTGTTGGTGTTCACATTAGTGGTTGCTCCAATGAAAACGTCTTTAATACTTGTGATGGCGACGCTGGACACCGCCACCGGCACGCTGGCCACTTGAACGTTAAACAGCGGGAAGGTGAAGGTATCGGCGGCATTCTCCAGTTTGTTGGGCCGGACGGTCATCGTGTCAAACCTGTGATAACCCAAACTGTTGGTATCGGCGGCGGAATACGTCAGGTTCAGGCTGCCTCCGGTAATCGTCGCCGTAACCGTGCAGTTATTGGTAGCGGTCCGCGCCACGGTCAATGCCAAGGTATAAGTGGTGCCGGCCTGGAACGCGGCGACGTTTGAATAGGCCCCATTGAAGGGTCCGCTTCCCATGGAGGCGTAATCGCCTGTCGTACCCATGAGATTATTATCACCCAAACCGTTCCTGACATAGAGCGACAATGGGTTGGACGTGCTGAAGAATTTGCCAAAGTCCAAATCCAGCATGTAGCCCCTGACATTCAAGCCATTGCCCAAACTGCCAGTGAGGGTTGGATCATCCGCCGTATAGTTTGTGCTGGAGGCATCGGCGGAATCGAACAAGCCGAACCGGAGCGAACCATTGTTGGTAAAGGAACCGAACGAATTGGGAATGAAATTGAGGGTCGCGGTGATCTGGTTCCCGACCGCCAAATTAACCGGCAGCCTGCTGGTAGGGGTTAAAGTTACAAAATAACCCAAATACAAACTCGAATTCCCGGCAATCGGCGTGGCGATCATTCCCGTGCCACTTGGATCCGTAACCAGGTCTGATGAGGCTGAAGGGTTTGCGCTTCCAGTAAACCAGACTGAATGGGTACTCGTCACGGGACCCACATCGCGGAAACTGGTGCTCGGAAAAGTATCGTTCATTATCACGCCGGGTGCCGTGTTCACCGGAGCGGTCAACGTTACGGTGGAGACGGAGGAAGTGGCTGAAGAACCGTCACAGGCGACATTAACAATGGCGCGATATTGGGTTCCGCTATCTCCCGGATACTGCAAATTAGGCGTGGTATAGGTGCTGTGAACCGCTCCGTTGATATTAGCCCACGTGGCGCCGCCATTCTGGCTGATCTGCCACTGGTAAGTCGGAGCGGTGCTGTTGGCCGCTTTGACGATAAACCTCGTATTAATTCCGCCGACCTGGGTTACGTTCGTCGGACTCGTAGTAACGCTTGCGGTCAGGCATTGACCAAAGGGAGGCGTCACATCGGCCCAGTTCGTGGAAACACGCAATTCATCAAGTTCGGCCTTGGGCCCATTATCCGTTACGGCAAACCGTCCCGGCCCGGTGGTGCTGGCGTCAACCGCGCCGTCACCCGGAGGCGAGACTGCATCAGGCGTCGGGATATTGGCTTCGTTGGTCCCGAACGTATTGGCCGGCGGGTTGATCCAGAGATCCACTTCATCATTGGTATAATACGTCTGATTGTTGGTCGCGACAATCTGCAGTCGGACGACAACAAAGAAGGGTTGTCCCACGGTAACCGGCGTGGACACCCAGTTGGTAACACCGGTGTTACCTGCCGCAAAGACATTCTTGGCAATACCCAACTGAACGGTGGTCACGCTATTGGACCTCGCGAACAATTGCCAATACTGAACCCCGGCAGTCGTAAGGCCGCTGTTCTCGCGGTTCATGAAGGCAATAATGGAGGCTGCGTTGTTCCAAAAATTGGTGTTGCTGTCAAATTGGTAAAGAAAGGAGGTATAAAGATTGGCCGCATTGGTTCCCGGGAAAGCCGGAGGCGGTGAAAACTTGTTGGCGAAAGTATTGTAGCAACCATTCGGCACCCCCGAAGCGGCGTCGAAATTGTCATTGGTATTGGCCGTGCTGGCGATAAAAACCCTGTCGCCCGCAGACGCCACCAGACCCAGGCCCGTTCCGTCCAGACTGCCGCTGCCGTTGGTGACAACGATGTGAGATTTGGCCGTGTTCCAACCAGGGACGCCGCCGGTTTGGCCGGTTCCGGTACTGCCGAGGGGCCCGGTGGCATAGTCTTGAAATTGTTCTGTCAATACCGTGGTGGCGTTGGCACTCAGACCGAAAGCGGCGCCAAGGATAACTGCGAGAACTAAACGAATCTGTTTCATAGGAATCTCCAGAAGGTTTGAGATTTAAACGTTGATTTAATTTTTACCTTAATGGGCTTAACTGACTTCCACCCGCCGCAACTCACCTGTCATGAGCATAAAGTACGGCTTCACTTAACATTGTTTGATTGTAAAATCGTACCTGAACTCATCCTTTGTGTCACCCCCGTATTGTTGCAAACCTGTTTGAAAATTGAGCACCCCTTGCGCCCGCCGGTCCATATTTTCATGTTGGCTCCTGAGGACAAATTCACGTTCCCCGGATTTTCCCGAGCTTGAAAGGTCTTATCCAATAAGACTTTTCTAAAAATCGGTTGAAAAGGATGCGTGTTGGGCTCAATCTGATGGAGCATGCGAAACAAGCAAAAGCGGGTCCTGATCGCACTCGGATGGTATGACTATAGACTGCACCGCGGAATCGAGAAGTTTGCCCAGGAACACGACTGGCACCTTTCGGCCAATCTGACCCGGGAGAAGGTCATTCCCTGGGGTTGGGAAGGACATGGCATTCTGGCGTGGCTCGGAGCCGGGGATGATTTGGCGGAGTTTGTCGTCAGCGTCAAAAAACCGACGGTGGACTTCAGTTATCGCCGGCCCCAATTGCGATTTCCCAGGGTGTTGGAAGATCATGCTCATGCCGCCCAACTGGCGGCCGAACATTTCCTGTCCCGAGGCTTTCACAATTTTTTGTATTACAGCGACACGGATAACTGGTCTTACGAAGAACGCGGCCGCGGTTTCGTCGAGGCCTTAAAGCGATCCGGGCACGACTGCACCTGGTTACGGTGGCACGAGTCTCCGGCCTATCGCGACGATCGGGAACAATGGAAGCACAAACGAAAATGGCTGCTCGCCCAGTTGAAATCCAAGTCCAAGCCGCTGGCCGTTTTCGAGGCGAACGACGAGCAGGCGCTGGATGTGTTGGAATCCTGCGAGAGCGCGGGGTTGACCGTGCCCGAGCAGGTGGCCATCATTGGGGCCGAAAACAACCTTTTGGCGGCAAACACCATGCACACCCCCATCTCCAGCGTGGATACCAATCTGGAGACTTTGGGTTACATGGGTGCGTCATTGTTGCAGGATTTGATGAATGGCAAAAGCCTGCCCCAAAAACCAATCCGGATTCCCGCGACCGGCATTATTACGCGCAAGAGCAGTGATTTGCTCGCCATCAACCATAAGGGTGTGGCCAACAGTCTCCGGTTCATTTGGGAACATGCCGCCGAGCCGATCACCGTGAAGGATTTGGTGGGCGTGGCGGCGATGTCGCGGCGGGGATTACACAAGGCTTTTCTCGAAAACGTGGGACGAACTCCCGGCCAGGAACTTCAACGCGTGCGGATTGAACGTGCCAAACGGCTGCTGGCCGAATCCAACAACAAGCTGGAGGTGCTGGCGGGCCAATGCGGCTATCAAAGTGCCAACACTTTTTGCGTGGCGTTCAAGCAGGCGACCGGAATGTCCCCCAAGCAATTTCGCGACAGTATGGTGCGCTGATTCAGGAGGGAGAACCACCGCACCGGCTGTTCATTTTTCCCGCCGGGTCGCGGGATGAATCCGTGCGCCGGGACGTGAAGCCGGCTGCTTGCGGGTTTCCTTGTTCGATTCATTCGTCGGCAGCTGCAAATACTGCTGCGCGTTGGCGTAGCAGATGTTTTGAATCATCGGCCCGAGCAAGGAATCATCATCAGGAATTTCGCCGTTTTCCACGTCGCGCCCGACCAGATTGCACAACACGCGCCGGAAGTATTCGTGGCGCGGATAGGACATGAACGAGCGGGAGTCCGTCACCATGCCGACGAAGCGCGAGAGCAGTCCGAGATTGGAAAGCGCGTTGAGTTGCCACTCGATGCCCTCTTTCTGGTCGAGGAACCACCAGCCGGAACCGAGTTGGATTTTGCCCGCCATGGTGCCGTCCTGGAAATTGCCCAGCATCGTCGCAAACACATAATTGTCCGCCGGATTGTTGTTATAAATAATGGTCTTGGGCAGCGCCTGCTCCTGGTCCAGCCGGTCCAGGTAGGCCGCCAAGGCGCCGGCCTGGGGGAAATCGCCAATAGAATCAAAGCCGGTATCCGGGCCCAGCTGTTGGAGCAGCCGCGTGTTGTTGTTGCGCAAGGCCCCCAGATGCAGTTGTTTGGTCCACCCTTTGGCCGCATCCAGTTGCCCGAAAAAGAGCATCATAAAGGCGGAAAATTGCGCCTGTTCCTCCGGCACCGCGGATTTCCCCTTTTGCACCCTGGCAAAAATCGCCGCGGCGGTTTTCTCGGGGCAAAAGTCGGAATAACATTGGGCCATGCCATGGTCCGAAAGACGACACCCTTGCGCGTGGAAATAGTCATGCCGGGAACGCAAGGCCTCGAGAAATTCCGCAAAGGTGTCGATCGCAATACCACTGACCTCGGACAACCGGCTGACCCACTGATTAAATTGATCCGGTTGGTGCACCGCCAGCGCCTTGTCCGGACGGAACGCTGGCAGCACGCGCGTCGTCACGTCGGAAGCCAGGATGGCTTTATGGTGCCTCAAATCGTCCGTTGGATCGTCCGTCGTGCACAAGGCTTTGACGTTGAATTTCTTCAGGATGCCCTGTGTCGTCAGTTCCGGCGTGGCCAGCTGCCGGTTGGCTTCCTTCCAAATCCCGACGGCACTGGCTTCATCGAGGAGCTTGTCGATGCCGAAATAGCGTTGCAATTCCAGGTGCGTCCAGTGATAGAGCGGATTGCGCAGTGTGTGCGGTACGGTTGCGGCCCAGGCCTGGAATTTGGCAAAGGGGTCGGCGTCACCCGTGCAGAACCGTTCGGCCACGCCGTTGGAACGCATCGCCCGCCACTTGTAATGATCGCCTTCGAGCCAGATTTCAAAAAGATTTTTAAACTGCCGGTTCTCCGCGAGGTCTTTCGGCGAAAGATGACAGTGGTAATCCAGAATCGGCTCGGCTTCGGCAAATTGATGGTAAAGCCGCCGGGCGGTACGCGTCTGCAGTAGAAAATCCTCGTGAATGAATTTCATAGCGACGACACCGTTGTCTCCTGCGCCGGTACGGCCGCTTCACGGGCGGCAACTTTGCTCAAACCGACAAACAAGGGTTTCATATGACGCTCGTACAGATTGGTCGTGACGTTTTTGGCCACCGAGTCTTTGTGTCTTTCCAGGGCGTCCAGATAACGGTTGCCCATTTTGGCGGCAATCTTGTAGCCAACGTGAATTAATTGCCGCAGATGGGGGTTAAACGCCGGATTGCTTTGGTCGTGGCGCAGCGCCGAGGTGAATTGCTTTGCGTTCCAGCCATTAACCGTTGCGGCTGAAGGCAGTTTTTGGGAGTCAATATCAATCACGGTGGCATAAGGCGCGCATAGCTCTTGAGCATGTGCCAGGGCACCGGCATAAATCTCTTTGGCCAGGGATAATCCGTCGCCACCGGCTTCCGCCAGACCAATCACTTCCTCCAGCCAGTTCGTCCCCGCGGTTTTGATGTGCAAGCCTGAGCCAAACCGCGCCAATGCCCGGCGCATCGGCGTGTAAATGGAAAATTTATCGCTGCCGGAATGCACGCTCAATTTAAGCGTGGCCGGCAAACCGTACTGATTCACGGCAAAATCAATAACCGCCAGGTCTTCGTTGAATTCCTTTTCAAACTGGGCAATGTCCCCCACATAATCCACGCCTTTGTTGAAACGTCCGGTGAATTTCGGCGCAATGGTCTGAATCGGAATTTTCTCGTCGGCGATGGCGGCCAGAATGATCAACAGCTCCGGCGGAGTTTGGGGGCTGTCGGTTTCGTCCATTGAAACCTCGGTAATGAATTTCCGCTCGCCTTTTGCCTGGGCAATGTGGCGATAGATTTTTCCGGCTTCCTGCACCGCCAGCAAATACTTGCCTGCCACGCGTTTCACTTCTGCCAGCGTGGTTTGAAACGGCCATTCGATCCGGGGAATCGAGATCTGTCCCACCAGCTCGGGGTGGGATTCGAGGAACGTTTCCACCGCCTTTGCGTCGGCGGGTTTCCCGATCCAATCCGCCACATCAATTGTGTAAAAATCCGAATGCGGAATGAACCGGTCCACCGTTGCAAGCTGGATATGGTCGGCGTCCACGTGATAGGGCTTTTGCCAGCGCAATTCCTTCACGGCTGCCTCCACCGCCGCCCGGGTGCTGGCCGGCTCGGAGCCAACGATAACGTGCTCGCGGTTGGATTTGTTCCAGACCGGGCTCACGTCCGCCCCTTGCTGGGCTGCCAACATGAACGCACGGAGTTGTGCCTCGGCTTGATGGGCAAAACGATCTCCGACGCCAAACGAAAATTTCTCCAGTATCAATAGTTCTGTCATAAAATCATCGATTCCCTGCTACAAA
>DATEGR010000229.1:0-2288 GCA_035279985.1 Verrucomicrobiia bacterium | reverse complement strand
CGGCGGCAATATTTTCCACGCCGAGTTCCAAAGCCAGTTGGATGGCGGCAATCAAGCCGGCCAGCCCCACCAGATTGTGGGTGCCGGCTTCGTACTTGGTCGCACCGGTGCGGAAAACGATTTTTTCCTGCGCGACAAAATTCGGGTTGTGGACATTGTGCCAGCCGTAAATCGGCGGATTCAACCGGTTCTGAACCTCCTGCCGGACGTAAAGTATGCCCGCACCACACGGACCCAGCAGCCACTTGTGCGCGTCGGCCGCCAGAAAGTCCACGTGTTCAGCCATGGCCGGAAAAGCGCCGAGGGTCTGAATGGCATCGAGGCAAAACAAAATGCCACGTTTGCGCAACTGTTTCCCGATGGCCTCAAATTCAATCCGGAAACCGCTGATGAAATGGCAGGAGGCGAGCGCGACGAGCCGCGTATTTTCGTCCACCTGTCCGGTCACATCCATCGGGCGAATCACACCGAGACCGCGCGTGTTCAGCAGGCGAACTTCCACACCGCGCCCGGCCAGCGCCATCCAAGGATAGACATTCGACGGGTAATCGTCGTGGTAAATGAGAATGTTGTCGCCCCGGCGGAAGTTCAATCCGGCGGCGACGAAGCTCAAGGCGAGCGACGTCGGGCCGACGAAGGCAATTTCATCCGGCCGGCAGTTGAGCAATTGCGCCGCGAGTTTGCGCCCTTCGTTCACTCGCCCTGGGAAAACCCGCGTTTCCTGATCATCGGTCGTGCCGCCCTGGGCACAATCGGAAATGGCCTGCGCCACACGACGCGGCAGCGGGCAGACGCCCGCGTGCGCCAGAAAAATTTTATCGCGCACGACGGGAAATTCCTGCCGACGCAATTCCTCGTTGGCGAACAATTCAGTCAACGTCATGGAGTGAAATTAATGCGTGGAAGTCTGGCGCGCAAAGCGGAACTAGAAGTGGCTCAGCTGATTGATCTGATTGAAATAATTTGTCCAGAAGCGGATAACAATGTAACCGACGAAAAGGGCCACCATGAAATAAATGAAGCGTGGGACCCACCTTGAAACGAGGTGGAGTTTGCGCGAGCCTTCCTCGTTATAAAGCCGGTTTAAATGACGAAGCGATTCGTCGAGTTTGCCGCTGACCTCGCCGCTGGCATAGAAATTGGCGAATGTTTCAGGAAACAACCGGCAGGCGCGCACGGCTTCGGACGGCATCTGACCAGCGGTCACTTTCGGCCTCCAATCGGCCACAGCATGGCGCAAGGCGGGCGAACCGCTCGCCGTCGCCGCCAATTCCCAGGCTTCAAAGATGTTGACGCCAGCGCTGATGAGGGCTTCGAGCGCCGCCGCAAGCCGCGCCAACGCCAGATAATGCCGCGCGGTTCCCAAAACGGGAATGAAACGCACAACCGATTCGAGTTTTGTCCGCCAGGCCTCATTGTGCCGGTCCTGTCCGGCATAAATCAGAAAAACGGTGGCAGCGTATGGCGGCACCAATCCACCCAACAAGACGAGGAGCCAGGGACCCGACCAGAGGAACTCGAGGAGGGTGGAGACGAAAATGGCGAGATGAAAGACAAACACCGGATACATCAAATCGGCGATAGTCTGGCGGATAAGCCGGGCGCGTTCGTTGTAGTAATCGGCGAGCAGACGGAGGCAGGCGTCAATCCGGCCGCTGCGTTCGCCGGCTTCAATCAGCGCCAGATCAAACGCGGGCAACCAGCCAAGCCCATTCAAGGCTTCGGCGACGGTTGCGCCCTGGGCCAGTTTATCCAGGAGACGTTGCAACGGCCCGCGGTAGGATCGTGAGGGGGGGCTGCGCTTGATTTGTTCCAAGGCAGGAATGATGCCGATGCCGGCGGACGTAAGTTGGGAGAGTTGGTGAAACAGTTCGGCACGCTGATCCAATTGCCGGGGCGTGACGATGAACGGCATACGCCCGCCAGGACTCAGGCCGCGACGCGGTCGAGGCTGGCCTTGAAGTCGCGCTTGCTGCGCGCGCCGACGATCTGGTCGGCCACCTGGCCGTTTTGGAAAACGAGCAACGTGGGAATGGCCCGGACACCGTATTCGGCGGCCAGCGATTGCTGTTCGTCCACATTGACCTTGCCGATTTTCACCTTGCCATCATATTCGTCGGCGAGTTCATCCAGCAACGGTGCGATCATCTTGCAGGGGCCGCACCATTCGGCCCAGAAATCCACGAGCACGGGCGCGGGCGACTGCAAAACCTGCTGGGCAAAATTTTCCTGCGTAAGCTTGAGAATGAGAGGAGAGGCCATACGTCAAAAACACATTCAGGGTTTGA
>DATEGR010000228.1:0-5077 GCA_035279985.1 Verrucomicrobiia bacterium | reverse complement strand
CCCTGCCACTTTCGGTGCGCATGGCCGAAGTCAGCCGCGATCATCAACTGGACGTGTTGCACGTCCATTATGCCGTGCCCCACGCGACCGCGGCGATTCTTGCGCGTTCGATGCTGCCGCCGGAACAACAACCGCGCGTCGTCACCACCCTGCACGGCACGGATACCACGTTGCTGGGCAGCGATCCGGGCTACGGCCCGGCCATCCACCACGCGCTCACCTGCTCGGATGCCGTTACCGTCGTGTCCGAATTCCTGAAGCTGGAAACGCAGCGCGTGTTGGGATTCAACGGGCCGCTGGAAGTGATTCATAATTTCTTCGTGCCGCGCGCGCCGCGCCGTTCACGCGCGGAAGTGCGACGCGAACTCGGCATCGCGGACAACGAGGCAATGATTCTTCACTCGTCAAACGTCCGGCCCGTGAAGCGGATTGATCTTCTGCTGGAAAGCGTTGCGCATGTCCGCCCGCGTGATGCGTTCAAGCTCGTCGTGCTGGCGGGTGGCGATTTCTCACCGTACGCTGATGACGTGCGGCGTCTGGGATTGGCAGACCGCGTCATTGTCCGCGAAAAAGTGAATGAAATTGAAGACTACCTGCAGGCGGCGGATTTGGGACTGTTCACCTCCGAGACGGAAAGCTTTTGTCTGAGCATCCTGGAAGGCATGTTTTTCGGGTGTCCCAGTGTCGCCCGGCGGGCAGGTGGAATTCCGGAAGTGGTGGAAGACGGCGTGAGCGGCTTGTTGGTGCCGTCCGCTGAGCCGGACGCCCTGGCGCGGGCCATTGAAAGTTTAATCCGCGAGCCGAAACGACGGTTGGTAATGGGTGAGGCAGCCCAGCGCCGGGCCTGGGAACGATTTTCCGCGGACGCCATCGTGCCCCGATACGAAGCGCTTTACCGCCGTGTCTGTAGTTGTACCAGTTAAGGTGTTTCAACCTTTGCGTCCTTTGCGCTCTTTGCGGTTGAAAAAATCCACGCGCAAGTTCGCGCTTCCTTTTGGGGCCTTTCGCGATTAGCGTTTTCCACTGATAGCCGGTGTGGCGAAATGGCAGACGCACAGGACTTAAAATCCTGGGACCGTAAAAAGTCGTGTGAGTTCGAGTCTCACCACCGGCACCAGCCTTCGCCCGCTGCGAAGCCAGGACGAAGGTTGCCGCGTCGGATCCCGCAAAGCGGGAGAAGACGGGCTCGAGATTTCGAGTTGGCTACGCTCTCGTGGATATGAAAATAAAAATAAAAACTTCAGTCACCGGGATTTTTCTTTGCCTGCTGGTGGCTACAGCTTCTGCCGCCGGCACCAACGACCTGGCCATTATTCCCCGGCCACAGAAGGTGGCGATTCAGGCCGGCGCTTTCAAACTCACACCGGACACGCGGGTCTATGTGGATTCCGCCTCGCGCGAAACCGTGGAATTCCTGACAGCGCGACTGCGCCCTTCCACCGGTTACCCGCTGACCATCCACCGGAAATTCTTTTCCGGCCAGGCCGTCCCGGGCGGCATACGGTTGACGACCCGGGATGCCGACCCGCGGCTGGGAACAGAAGGTTACGCACTGACCGTCACGCCGGATTCGGTCGTGATTCGCGCGCCAGCACAGGCCGGTTTGTTTTATGGCGTGCAAACCCTGCTCCAATTATTGCCGCCGGAAATTTTCTCCACCCGCCGGGTGGCCCGGGTGGCCTGGCCGGTGCCCGCGGTGCAGATTGAAGACTGGCCGCGCTTCCCGTGGCGCGGGCTGATGCTGGATACATGCCGCCATTTTTATACCCCGGCCGAAATCGAGACCCTGCTCGACGCGATGGCGTTGCAGAAGTTGAACCGGTTCCACTGGCATTTGACCGACGACCAGGGCTGGCGGATCGAAATCAAAAAATATCCGAAGCTCACGCAGATCGGCGCGTGGCGGGCCGGCGTCGGGTTCGGTCTCGATCAAAAATCCACGACGGCTTACGGCCCGGATGGACGTTATGGCGGCTGTTACACACCCGCGGACATTCGCGCCGTGGTCAAATACGCGGCGGCGAGACATATCACGATCGTGCCGGAGATCGAAATGCCCGGCCATGCGACGGCGGCGCTGGCGGCGTATCCGCAACTCAGTTGCACGGGCGGGCCGTTCACCATTCCACTCACCGGCGGGGTTTTCAACGGCATCTATGATCCGGCCAACGAGGCCACGTTCAAATTTCTGGATGAGGTGCTGACCGAGGTGTTTGAACTCTTTCCGGGCAAATACGTTCACCTGGGCGGCGATGAGGTGCCCAAGGACACCTGGAAGAACAGTCCGGCCTGTCAGGCGCTGATGAAACGGGAAGGCTTGAAGAACGAAGAAGAACTGCAGGGCTGGTTCATGCGGCGGATGGAAAAGTTCGTCGTGGCGCACGGGCGCATCCCGATCGGCTGGAGCGAAATCATGCAGGGCGGCCTGGCCCAAAATACCGTGGTCATGGACTGGATTGGCGGCGCGACCAAGGCCGCGAGCGAGGGACACGACGTGGTCATGACGCCGACCGGGTTCTGCTATTTCGACTATTACCAGTCCACCAACCTTGCCACCGAACCGCTCGCCATCGGTGGCTTTCTGCCCCTGAGCAAGGTTTACGCCTTCGAGCCCATCCCCGGGAGCCTGCCAGTACCCGACACCACGCACATCCTCGGGGCCCAGGGCAACCTGTGGACCGAGTATATCCCCAACCTGCAGCACGCGGAGTACATGATTTTCCCGCGCCTGACGGCGCTGGCGGAAGTGGATTGGTCGCCCCCATCGGCGCATGATTTCGGTGATTTTTCCCGCCGTTTACAGGTTGAATTCCAAAGGTTCGATGAACTTGGGATCAACTACCGTCATAATGACATCCTCGCTCCGGCAACGATACCGCCCAAAGAATAGCCTGTGTCCGCTCAAACTCCCTGCGCCGCCAGACCCCGAATTTTTAGCGGGGGGCGCGGCCGAACCGCCCTCCCTCCTTGGCATTGGTTATGCTAACGACTCAATTAAGTAGTAATAAGTAGTAACGTGAACTCGACGAATCCCTTTCAGTTACCGGCCTGGTCGGCGATAAACCGCGAACAGCGCCGCCAGGCACGATTCAAAAAAACGGTCATTTCCATTATAGCCGCCATCGTGCTGTTATTGATCGGACTGCTGATTGAAGGCTGCCGAAGCGAGCGCGCGGCCCTGGTACCGACGGAGACACCGCCCAGTCAGGCTCAAGTTGGTCCGGCCATGCCGCAAACCCCCATGGCTTCTGCGGAGGAACAAAAACCAGGGGTAAGTCCGCCATCCGAACCGGCTACTGCTTCACCAGCCTTGCCACCGGTTGCCAAAGAAAACATCGTTCCAACTGCCAGCCAGTCCGGGACGATTTATGTTGTCAAATCCGGCGACACTTTGACCCGGATTGCCAGGACATACGGAACCACCATCAAGGCCATTGAAGCGGCCAACGAGTTGAACGGCGACCGGATTGTGGTCGGGGCGAAGCTCAAAATACCCGAAGCCTGAACCGGCTTTCACGGTGACCCCGCTTCCACGGCTCTTCCACTCCGGAAACCTCGATATTTCGGTAGTGTCCTAATTTGGCAATAGGGCACGACGTAAGGAGTGCTTGCCCAACGACTCGTTACCTCGTCGCCTACAAATTCAGGAGAGTACCGATATTTCTTGTCACTCAACAATCGCGGGAGTATTTCGCCAGCAACCCCGTCCAACTGGGAAATAAGCCGTTTTTGGCTGGAATGAAATTATGAAAAATCTGACTCCAATTCTTTTGCTTGCCGGCGCACTGGCACCAGCTCTGGTGACTGCTCAACCCGCCCTGACCATCTACAACCAGAACTTCGCCGTGGTCCGCGATACCGTTCCGCTCGACCTCAAGTCCGGCGTCAACGAAGTGCGTTACCCCGACGCGACGGCGCAGGTGGAACCGGATTCGGTGATTCTGCGCGACCCGACCGGCAGGCATTCGCTCCAGATCCTGGAACAGAATTACCGCAACGACCCGGTCACGCAGGAATTGCTGCTGTCGTTGTTTGAAGGCAAGACGATTGATTTTGAGCGGATGCGGTTGAAGGACAACACCCAGGTGCCCGAACTCATTCCCGGCAAAATTGTCCGCAGCGGTTATGTGCCGGGTGGCGGTCCGGAACAACCCATCATCGAAGTGAACGGCAAGCTGCAATTCAGTTTGCCGGGCCAGCCGTTGTTTCCCGATCTGGGCGACGACACCGTGCTCAAGCCGACCTTGAACTGGCTGCTCCAGTCGGACAAGTCGGGCAAGTTCGACGCCGAGGTCGGCTACATCACCGGCGGGTTTACCTGGGAAGCGGATTACAACCTGGTTTCGCCGGAGAAAGGCGACCTGGTGGACTTAATCGGCTGGGTCACGTTGAACAACAACAGCGGCAAGACGTTCCACGATGCCAAAATCAAATTAATGGCGGGCGACGTGAACCGGATTCAACCGCAAGCTGCGACCTTCGGGGCGGCAAGAAAAATGATGGTGCTGGAAGACATGAGTGCCAATCGGCCCGCCGTCACCGAAAAAGCCTTCGATGAATTCCATCTTTACAGCATCGCGCGGCCGACGACGTTGCGCAACCGCGAGACCAAGCAGGTCGAATTCGTTCACGCCGAGCAGGTCCTGGCGCCGACGATTTACGTTTATGACGGCGCACCCAGTTACCGCTTTTATGGCGGACTCAACTACGACCAGGGCTACGGCACGGAAGGCAACAAGAAAATCCAGGTGATGCGCGAGTTTGTGAATTCGGACACGAACCATCTCGGCATCGCGTTGCCGGCGGGCAAGTTGCGATTTTACCGGCGTGACGCCGACGGCCAATTGGAGTTTGTGGGCGAGGACCGCATTGACCATACGCCCCGCAACGAAACCATCCGGGTGACCACCGGTAACGCCTTCGATCTCGTCGGCGAGCGCAAGCAAATCAGTTTCCACGTGGATACCGGCGACAAATGGATGGATGAGTCGTTTGAAATCAAGTTGCGCAACCGCAAGAAGGAACCGGCGCAAATCCGCGTAGTCGAACATCTCTATCGCTGGAACAATTGGGATAT
>DATEGR010000227.1:0-8217 GCA_035279985.1 Verrucomicrobiia bacterium | reverse complement strand
CCACCCCCGCCGCCGCCGCCTTGTCCGCCAGAGAGCCCGCCCGGCGAAGCATTGACCACCGCAAGCAGTCCGACCGTGGTACTGTTGTTGCCACCACTTCCGCTACTGCTGCCGCCGCCGCCGCCGCTGCTGCTGCCGCCTCCACCGCCTCCACTGCCACTGCCGCTGCTGCTATTGTTGTTGACGAAAACCAGCGATCCCACGCTTTCCAAGCCTTGCACGAAAGTGTTGGGATCTATTCTAAATGTTCGCGAGTAAAGCTGGGGCGAACGCGGTCCCTTGGCCGAGAAAACAACGGCATAATCATTGATGGAATACTCAATGGGATGGTCCGCAACCTGGACAATTGCGTCCAGCGCATCTGCCATTCGCACATCAGTGAGTGCCGGGTTGATCCTGACAATGACGGAATTGATGTGCACCGCTTCTCCACCAACCGTCGGCGTCGTGTTATTAATTGGCAGACCGGTCGCCGGATCAATACCACCACCGCCACCACCGGCAGCACCGGGTCCGATGTCCGGCCCGGTTGCGCCGGGTCCGCCAAACGGGGAACCCGCACCGCCGGTCGGAGCGGTGGTAATTACCGATGCGGAATTGTCCGTGTTGGGATTAATCAGAAAGTTGATGCCCACCTTGTCCGGGTCGCGCAATTTGGCCTGTTCACTCAAGCTGCGAACCACTTCGCTCAGCGGCAGACCATCGTAAAACACCTGGTCCAGCCGTATGCGGTTCAATTTGCTCATAATCGCCTCGCGTCCGGGACCGGTGTGGATAAGATTGGTCGTGGCATAGGGATTGGGCACCGGCATCTGCACATTGTTTCGGATGGGAGATTCCCAGGCCTTGTTCACTTGCACGATGCGAGTATCATTATCGCTCGTGTGCATTCGCTCCGAACGGGCATAAATGCCCTGTTTGACCAGACTCAGATAATAAAAGGCGCCTTGGTTCAGCGGATCCAGCTTCAGCGCCTGCTGCAACTTGGCTTCCGCCTCTTCAAACTTGCCCATTTCATAAAGGAGCTTGCCATCCCGAACCAGCGTACCAGCTTCCGTCTTGTCGTTGGCAATCAAGGGAACCTCCTGGAGGGTTGCGTCGTCAGGCACTTTCCCGCGCAAGGCGGCAATCATCCGATCGTTTTGCTTCTTAAACGCCAGGGCGGCGGGATTTTGGGGGTCCACTTTTAAAACCCGGTTGATCTGGATGTCGGCTTCCCGCAAATTCCCCTGACGCTGCGCTTCGCGAGCCAGTTCCAGCCTCACCGACACGAGCCCGGAAATCGTTTGCGCACTTTCATCAGGAATCCCCGAACCAATCAACTGCACCAGCGCGTATGCATCCTCGTAAAGTCTGGAAGCCACCACCAGATCGCCGTGCGCGGCGGCATCCTTGGCCTGCACCAGCTTCTGGCGCAGCACCACGGTGTTGGCTTGTCGCAGGACCGCTTCGCTTACAGCCATGTCGGTGGGGCTGTTGGTCTGGGCCGGGGACGTCAATGTGCCGGCCAATATCAGAATGAAGCCGAGTGAAACAGAAACTGCTTTTCTCATGGATGAATTCAGGTTTGCCGGTATCAGTGCTGCTCAATGCCGGCGTCGTTGCGGACAAATGTCATTTGGAACTGTAAATTAACGTTGTCTTTTTCTGGTTCGATTTTGCGGATAATACCACCTCGTTCTGGTTGATGGCAACGATAATGTAATCGTCACCCGCAAATTTAAGATCGTCGCCCACACGTTGGTCCTGCCAATTTTTCCCCTCGGGACCGTATTTCAAATCCGTCATGTAACCATCCAACCGGCGGAAAGGTTTGTTTTTGGATAATACCGCCCGTTCACCGGAATCCGTTAAACGTAGAATCAACTGACTTGGATTCCCGGGCGGCCCGTTGACCGAGAGAATGGTGAAGGCCTCATTCTTATCGCCGACGGAAGCATAATGCTGGCGCCTGGCCCGCTGCCACGCCGCCGCCGCCGCCTGACGTTCAACCTCAATGACGTACCGCGCCCCGAATTGGTTGCTCTCCACCGAAGACAGGGTCAGGGTAAAATAGAGCGGTGTGATTTTGGTTATCCTGGCAGCTTGCGGACCGACTTCATTGCCGCTTTCAATCTTGATAGGGATGCCGCTCACCGACTTTTGCCATTCAACGGGATTGAAAAGCCGGTTGGTGGTCTCAAAGTTGAGCTGGTAGGGCAGTTGCAGGCGCTGTATCGCATTACTCTGTGCCGTCAAATCCAGCGGCGGGAGCGGCTTGACGGGATGTGAAATGATTCCCATGCGGGTTACAGTCAGCTCGTTGCGGTCATGTAAAATCATGAAAGGCAAAAACACCATGGCTCCGACCAGGCCGAGCAACACGACTCCCAGCAGAATCTTTTCGTAATGTTTTTTCAGGAAATCCATGCGCTTAATTGCCCGGCAGTAGTTTGATGATCTCGACATCCAGGGTGATGCTCAAAAGCTGTTCGTCGAGCACCGTTTGCAATCCTCCCCTGCCGGCGGAAGACAGGCCGGTCGGCGCGGACGGTCGCCCATACGGTAATGGTCGCCCATACGGCGACGCCGATTGATCCGGCGAGCCCATGGGCGGCGCGCCGGGAGATGAGGATCCGGTCGCCATTCCCGCCGCCGGCTGCACGTTGATGCCTTTGACGATGAACCCATGCGGCGAAGACGCGAATCGGGACAAGACACCGGCCAAATCCTGGCTGAAACAGCGAAAAGTCACTTCATAAGGCATGAACACGGCGAGATTATTCGTCACGGCCAGTTCATTAAGATAATCCGCCTGCGGGCCACCGGCGTCATCCTGCGAAACCGGCACGCGGCGAACGCCGTCCAAAGAATTGATTTTGGCCGCAAAAAGAATTTCACAGAGCGCCCTCACTTCGCCGAGCTGTTGAGCCAGCGAACCCAGGCTGCCCGGCGCGAACTTCACCATCGTCCGCTCCGCTTCAAATGAGAACCCGTATTGCGGCGGCAATGTGACACTGGCGTTGTCCGCGTCGACTTGCAGTTGATTGATGGTATGGTCGCGCGCCGCCGCGAACTCGGCATCCGCCACCACGCCATTCGTCGGGTTGGGGATGGGGGCAATGGGCTGAAAATACTGTTCCGTTTGCTGAATCCACCCGCGGAGTTGCTGCTCCTGGGCGCGGGCAATTTCGATATTATTGACCGTGTCGTTCCCGGGTGAGGGGTTTTGACTGTGTAAATGCTGCAACGTGGCGTACGTTTGATTCAACGCGTCCAGCGCCGCGTTGTTGCGTTGCCAGTTTTGAAAATCATAGACCCCCGCCGCCGCCAGCAATCCGACGGCGATGACGGCGCCGATGAAAAAAAATAAATTTCTCTTAATCCAGGCCATGCTACAGGTTCAATGGTTTTTTCAGCACCGCCGTAATTCCAAAAGTGAACGTCCCCGAAGCGTCCTCCGCATTGATTTGGCCGACCAGCTGGGTGGCCTTGGGATCAAAATACGGACTGGCTTGTAATTCATTCTCCAACGTGTAGGCAATGTCACTGTTCGCCGCCGGGTCCACTGAGGACAAACTGACCGCACGGCAAACCAGGGTGATGGCACCCACTTGATTGGTTTGGGCCGACCCCATATTCGCCGCGCCTGGTCCTGATGCGGGACCATTATTGTAAACCGTTGGCGGTCCTCCGGCCGACGGCAACCGCCCCGGCGTGTTGGCCGACTCCAGCGGCGACATGCTGGTCAACTGCTCGATCCAGATGCCGGCCTGGACACCCTGCCTCTCCGCGGACAACTTTTTCTGAACGTCATTCTCGGCACGAATGAGGACTTGTCTCAGGTCGGCCAGCACATCGCCCCAATAATACCGATCATTCATCCACGCGGCGACTTGATCGGCCTCCTGCCTGGTCGTGCCGACTTCACCGTAAATTTTGTTGAACCGGTCGAACTTTTCCTGCATTTGCTGGACTTCCGGTTTGAGCCGGTCGAGTTCGGCTTCCTTCGACTTGGCCAGGCTTTCAAAGAGGTAGCCCACGGCAAACGCGACTGCCACCAAACTGAACACGGTCGCGGTAAAATACGGTTTCTTCTCGTTGAAGGTGCGCCAGCGCAGCGTGCTTTCCGGCATCAGATTCATCTCCACCGGGCAATTCGCCAGATTACGCAGACCCAGCCCGACAACTTCGCCCAGGGAATGCGCCACGCGCGCCAGTTCCTCCAAATTCACCGTGGGATCAATCTGCACGTTGCGGAACGGATTGAAGTACTCCACCGGCGCGTTCAGTTTTTCGGCGAAAAATTGCGCCGTATACGGCATGATGGAAGCGCCCCCGGCCAGAAAGAGCCGCTGCGGCGCCGCGCCCCCCATCTGGCCGCGGTAAAATTGAATCGTCTGGTTGACCTGAATGTGCAGCTTCGTCATGAATTGCCGGGCAATCTTGGAAATGGCCGCCTGATTCGGATTCTCCGGCTCTTCGTACGCGCCTCCGAGGCTGACGAAGCCCTCGGCAATTTTGATCTGTTCGGCAACTTCAAACCTCAACTTCGCTTCGTTGGCGAAATCCTGGGTGATGGAATTTGCGCCGAGGCTGATACTGCGTGAAAAAACCTTGCCTTTTTCGAAAAAAAGCAGGTTGCTCGTCTTGGCGCCGATGTCCAGCAACATCGTGCAATCTTCCAGATCGCCGTAGTTGTAGCGAAACGCGTTGCAGAGCGCCGCCGGCGACACGTCGCACAATTGCAGCCGCAACTTCGCCTCCTCGGCGATGCGAAACAATCCCTCGACGATTTCGGACTTGATCGCCACCAGCAATACTTCCAGTTCGCCCGTTGAACTGGAACCGAGAATCTGATAGTCCCAGACGACTTCCGCCAGCGGGAAGGGCACATTTTGTTGCGCCTCGTACTGGATGATTTGCGTCACCTTGCCCGCGTCCACCGGCGGGAGTTTGACAAATTTGGAAAAAACCTGAAAGCCCGGCGCACAGACGTTGATGTTCCGCGCCACCGCGCCAATTTCCGCCAGCGTCTCCCGCAGCACCTTAAGCAGGACAGTCTCCCGCGTGGCTTCCGCCGCCCCGTCCGGTCCCAGCGATTTCAACTTGAATTCTTTCAAGCATAAAATGCCGGCTTCGTTGATTTCAAAGGTCGCCAGTTTGAGGCTGCCGGCCCCAAAATCCACCGCCAAAAATGACTTTGCGTTCAGCATTGCTGTGTTTGCGCCATGCGCTGCCGACAAAAGACGCGTGAACTTTTACTTGTTCATAAGTGCAGCCCGTGTTGCTTACTGTAAATTTTTTGGACGGTCAAATATAAAACTTGGAAAAATCTCCGTGTAAATCCTGCAATTAAACATTGCGTCCCGCCTTCAGCTTTGGCTTTATCCCATCGTGTCTGGACAAACGTCGGTCAACGCACTAATCATGAAGCGTTGTCGCATGTGCATTATTTACTCAGGTCAGGTACAAGGTGTCGGGTTTCGGTATACGACGAAAGCCGTGGCCGCCGGTTTTGAAGTGGCCGGCACGGTGCGCAACCTCCCGGACGGTCGCGTGGAACTGGTCGCCGAAGGCGCACCAGCGGAACTGGAGGCCTTTCGCACAGCCATTCGCGACGCAGGACTTTCCGGACTTATCCGTGATGAAAAGGCCACGTGGAGCGACGCGCAAAATGAACTACATGGATTCGAGATTGTTCGATAGACGCAAATGAAATTCGCCATCATCGCAGACATTCACGGCAACCTGGAGGCGTTCCGCACAGTCCTGGCGGACGCCGAACAACAGAAGCCCACGCATTACGTCTGCCTCGGCGACGTCGTCGGTTACAACGCGAATCCCAAGGAATGCCTTGATATCGTCCGCAACATGGACATTCCCTGCGTGAAGGGCAATCATGATGAATATTGCTCCACCGACGACCATCTGGAAGGTTTCAATCCCAATGCCGCCGAAGCCGTCCGCTGGACGCGCGCCCAGCTTTCCAACGAGGAACGCCAGTGGCTCCGCGACTTGAAATACACCAAACTGGTCCACAACTTTACCATCGTCCACGCCACGCTCGACGCGCCCCAGCGATGGGGTTACGTCTTTGACAAGCTCGCCGCGGCCGCCAGTTTCCCCTACCAGAACACGCAACTCTGTTTCTTCGGCCACACTCACGTGCCCGTCGCCTTTATGCGCGACACCGTTGTCCGCGGCGGCACCTACTCCAAATTCAAAATTGATCCGGCCAAAAAATACTTCATCAACGTCGGCGCCGTCGGCCAGCCGCGTGATAACAATCCCAAGGCCGCCTACGTCATTTACGACGCGGACGCCGGCACCATCGAACTGCGCCGGCTGGAATATGACATCGCCTCCGCCCAGAAAAAAATCCGCGCCGCCGGCCTGCCCGAACGCCTCGCCGAACGACTGGAAGTAGGAAGATAGCCGGAAGGTGGAATGAAGAATGCGGAATCCAGAAAAAGACCTGGCTGCGCGCACAAAAAGTTTTGCCCGCCGAATCATCCGGCTTTATGTTGCCTTGCCGAAAGAAACGGTTGCCCAGGTTCCCGGTAACCAAGCATTGCGGTCGGGAACTTCGGTTGGAGCAAATCATCGGGAAGCCGGCCGCGCCCGCTCCAAAGCGGAATTCATTTCAAAAATCGGCGATAGCCTCAAAGAAGCCGACGAAACCGCCTATTGTATTGGTCGGAGCTGCTGGCAGATGAAGAAATTGTGTCAAGAAAACGGCTGGAGCCGATATCGCAGGAAACCAATGAGTTGATTTCCATATTCGCAACCATTTCAAAGAAGGCGCGCGGTGACTAATTTTTTCTATATTCTGCATTCTTCCTTCTGCCTTTGAAAATCCTCATCCTCAAACCCAGCTCGCTGGGCGACGTGGTCCAGGCGCTGCCGGTTCTGCGTCTGCTCAAGCGTCACCTGCCGGCCAGCCAAATCTTCTGGTGGATTGATTCCAACCTCGCCCCGCTGCTCGCAGGCGATCCGGACCTGACCGGCATCGTCGGGTTTGAGCGCCGGCGCTGGGCGGCGCCCCGGCACTGGCCGGAAATGTTCCGCAGCGTCCGCTGGCTGCGCAAACAAAATTTCGACTGGGTGATCGACCTCCAGTGCCTGGCGCGCAGCGGGGCGTTCGCGTGGCTGGCCAACGGGAAATTCCTCATCGGCCTCGACGAAGTCCGCGAAGGTGCGCGCGGTTTTTACGACCTGGCCGTCCGCCGCGCGTCGTTTCACACGCACGCCGTGGATTGGTATCTGGCCGTGCTGCCGCACCTCGGCATACCCGTTCACAACCATTTCCCATGGCTGCCCGAACGCTCGGAAATTGCCAGCGCGGTCAGATCGAAATGGCAAACCGGAAATGTGCGCTGGATTGCCATCCAGCCCGGCGCGCGCTGGCCGAACAAACGCTGGCCGGTCGAATACTTTGCCGAGCTCGTCCGGTATTTGGCCCGAAAATTTCCCGACGCGCGTTTTGCCATTCTGGGGAGCAAGGAAGACAAATCGCTCGGCGGATTTATTTCGCGCGTTGAACCGGAACGTTGTTTTAATTTATGCGGCCAGACCTCATTGCCGGAAATGGTCGAATGGTTGCGGCTTTGCGACTTGATGATCACCAACGACACCGGTCCCATGCACGTGGCCGCCGCTCTGGGCAAACCGCTGGTGGCGCTGTTTGGCCCCACGGAACCGCGCCGCACCGGTCCGTACGGCCAACTCAACAGTGTGCTGCGAATCGATCTGCCCTGCTCACCTTGCCTCAAGTCGCGTTGCCACTACGAGAAACCAAACGAATGTCTGAACGCGCTTTCACCCGCGACGGTTTTCGAGTTCGCGCGCAAAAAACTTCAGGGTTAAGCAGGCTTGCGCTTTAACCGGTTCGCGTTAGGCTCGCCACCGGTGAGCACTTCCACCCAGGCGACACCGCCGGGAACCACTTCGCCGGGAAATCAGGCATCCCAACGGTCTGTATTTGTCACCACCCACTGGTCCGTGGTGCTGGCGGCGGCGCGCAGCGACACCACCCGTGCCCGGGCCGCGCTCGAAAATCTTTGCCAGACTTACTGGCATCCCCTCTACGCCTATGTGCGGCGGCGCGGCTATTCGCCCGAAGACGCCCAGGACCTCACGCAGGAATTTTTTGCGCGGTTGCTCGAACGCAACGCCGTCGCCACGGTCGCGCCGGAGAAGGGCCGGTTCCGTTCCTTTCTGCTGGCCAGCCTGAAC
>DATEGR010000226.1:0-3835 GCA_035279985.1 Verrucomicrobiia bacterium | reverse complement strand
CGGGGGAGAAGTCCCTCCAATTTCGGGATTTGCGCAGCTTCACGAATCAGTTCCGGTGTCGCAAGCATGGCCGAAATATACACGCTTTTTACGGAATGCAAATTCAGCGGATGACAGCCGGGGAATTTTGAGGGGCGACCGCTGGGCCGGCCTGGCAGATGCCGCGGTAAAATTCGCCCAGGCGCGTCATTTTCCGCGGCAGTTTTTCGTCGGTAAAATCCACCGCCAGCAGACCGAACTTTTTCGAATAGCCGAATTGCCATTCAAAATTGTCCAGCAACGACCAGTAGAAAAATCCGCGCACGTCCACACCGTGGTTCACCGCGCCCTGCAATTCGTGCAGATGATGGGTCAAGTCGCGGATGCGGAAATCCTCGTCCGACGATGCCGCGCCGTGTTCGGTGATGTAAAGCGGCAGGCCATACCGCCGGTGAAGATTTCTCAGGATGATTCCCAAACCGCCGGGATGGCGTTCGAACATGTCGTCGCAGACCACGCCCAACCGCGCGAGCTGTTCGGGGCAGGCGCCCCCGGCCGGAACCATGGGTTCGAAATTCTTGAACCGTGCCAGCCCGTAATAATTTACTCCCAGAAACGTGGACGCCACCCGGCGTGGCCCGCCCAGAAATGCGTCCAGCACATAACCGTTGAAGGCGTGATGGGAAATGGCCGCGAGCAAACGGTCCCACAGCGCGTGCCTTTCGAACGGCCCAAAAAAAGTCCAGTTCTTCGCGATGCCGACCTCCGGCGTCCGGCCGCCATGGCCGGCCCGTCGGATGACTTCGCCAACTCGCAGGTGCGCCTCCGCCATGTGTTTGATGGTCTTTCGGTATGACAGCAGCCGCCATTTGCGGAACGGAGGAAATCCGCCCAGCAAATACGTCAACGACGCATACGTATCGGGCTCGTTGAAGGTGTTCCACAACCCGACCCGCTCTTTCAAGGCCGTCACCAGCTTCGTCACATAATCCACGAACGCCGGAACCGTGGCCGGATTCAACCAGCCGCCCGCCGAGGTGATCCACAACGGATTGGAAAAGTGATGCAGCACTACCATCGGCGTGATGCCCGCGGCCTTGAGCCGGTCCAGCAGGTCCACGTACCGCGCCAGTTCCTGCCGGTTGAGTGGTGCGAATGGCGCGGCTTGCAGGCGCGACCATTCGATGCCCAGGCGATAGGCGTTTACGCCCAGTTGCGCCATCCAGCCCACATCCTCGGCATAGCGGTGATAATGATTGCACGCCACCCGGCAGTGGCCGCCGTCCGGCGCGACATAATCCGTCCACTCATTGGCGACATGGCCTTCCACCTGCGTCGGTGAGGTGGCAGTGCCCCACAGGAAATTGTCCGGAAATTTCAAAGCGCCTGCCATTATGAGGATCAGTGTACGGCGGAATTAACGAATTGAACAGCCCGAAGTCGTTCGGACAGCGGCAAAAAATTTGGCGGGGCCGAATAACCGGAAACAAATCATGGACTTTCCCGTCGTCATGAACGATAATGAGGTTGTTCCCGCCTAGCGAGCCGGACCGGGGTTCATTTTCGATCCAAAATTTTATGACCAAGAAACCAGCAACCAGTGCGCCGATGCCCGACCGGCTTCCCGTCGATGAAACGGCGGAGCAACATTTCGCCCGCATCCTTTCGTGCGACCAGTTCAAAATCCTGAAAGCCGTCCTCGACCAGCTGCAAAAGGATGCCACGGCGATGCACAGCGCGATTGTCACCACCAATTGTTATCGGAATTTTTTGGACAAGCTGGGTTATCGCGTCATCCTCCTGCCCCAGATTCACGAGCAGGATTGCTATTCCCGGATGGGGCCGGCCGGAGGCATCCGCGCTGTGCTGCCGGTCCACGATATCGCCACCTACAGCACGCTCGTGACGCTCGTAAATTATGATTCGACGGTGACCACCACCCCAAAATCACTGGATTTCTACGACAACCAGCTCGCCGAATTCAAAACCCGATTGATGCAATAGACCTGGAACGGCGGAAGACGGAGCGTCGTTATGCCATGGCTCGTCCGGCAATCCAGCCCGTCGTCCAGGCCGCCTGGAAATTGAAGCCGCCGGTAATGCCGTCAATATCCAGCAATTCACCGGCAAAAAACAGTCCGGGGCAAATGCGGCTCTCCATGTTTTTGAAATTCACCTCGCTCAACCGGACCCCGCCGCACGTCACGAACTCATCCTGGTTCAGATTCTTTCCGTTCACGGAAAATTCCGTGCGCTGCAGTTGTTGAACGAGCCGGTGCTGCGCGGCCCGCGAAAGTGCCGACCATCTCAGCTCGCGTGAGATGTCTGACGCCAGCACGAGTCGTTCCCAAAGGCGCGCCGGCAACGGCGGGACGGGTGAATTCACGATCTGCCTTGCCGGTTGCGAATGGCGCCGCGATTGAAATTCCGAAGCGAGCTGCTCCGCGTTCAGATCCGGCAGCCAGTTCACGCAGAGCGGGAAGGAATAATTCATCCCGTGCAATTTCCGCGCCCCCCAGGCCGACAACCGGAGAATAACCGGACCGCTCAGGCCCCAATGCGTCACCAGCAGCGCCCCACGTTCGCAAAGCCCCGCGCCCGGCACTGCTGCCTCGACCGATTCCATCGAAATCCCCGCCTGCTCCCGCAACCAGGGTGTCTCGATGTGGAATGTGAACAGCGAAGGCACCGGCGGTTCCAGCGTGTGACCGAGCGAAATGGCCAGTTGTGCCCGTGCCGGCGTTCGGCAGCCGCCCGTGGCCAGCAGCAGCTTGTCACAAACTATTTTCCCGTTAACAGATTCTTCCCGCTCTCCCCGTCCGGGCGGGGAGAGGGTTGAGGCGAGGGGATTTGATTTTAACGGCCTCCTTACCCCGGCCCTCTCCTCCTTTGGCAGAGGAGAGGAAGAAATATTTCCTGCCAGCGTGAGTTCAAAACGTCCGTCCGGCTTCTTGATCACGCTTTCCACGCCGCAATTCAACATCAATTTCACGCCGGCCGTGCGGGCCGCGCCCAGCAGACAATCAATGATGGTTTGCGACGAGTCCGACACCGGAAACATCCGGCCGTCGCTCTCGGTTTTCAGTTTCACGCCGCGGGCGGCGAACCACGCCACGGTGTCGCGCGCTTGAAACTGCCGGAACGGCGCAATCAACGCCCGTTCGCCCCGCGGAAAACGGGTGGCAAATTCGCGTTCGTCAAAACAGGCGTGTGTAACATTGCACCGGCCGCCGCCGGAAATTTTGACCTTGGAAAGAAATTGCGCGGATTTTTCCAGGATGAAAATTTCAGCGCCGTCTTGCGTTTCGGCACACGCCAGCGCGGCAAAAAATCCGGCCGCGCCGCCGCCCACGATGCCGATACGCCGTGAATTCATTCACCCGAAGTTACAAGTTTTACCGCGAGGCGCAAAGGCGCTAAAAATCGAACTCACTCAGTTGCGCACCCTGTGGCAGGTGTGGGCGCCGGAGATTCTTTCCAGGTAATCCTGGTGGTAGGCCTCGGCCGGATAAAATTCCGTGGCGGGCGCGATTTCCGTGACTACCGGGTTGCTCCATTTGCCCGATTGACTGACTTTTTCCTTCGCGCGCCCGGCAATCCGGCGTTGCTCCTCGCTGTGGTAAAAAATGGCCGACCGATATGGCAGTTTCACATCGTTGACCCCCTGCCGGGGTGACGTCGGGTCGTGGCTCTGGAAAAAATGGTTGAGCAATTCCTCGTAACTTAATCTGGACGGGTCGAAGAGGACTTGTACTGCTTCCACATGACCGGTTTTGCCGGTGTGAACCTGCTCGTAGGTCGGATTCGGCGTGGTGCCGCCCGTGTAACCCGCGGTGGTCTTGATGACTCCGGGAAG
>DATEGR010000225.1:0-8532 GCA_035279985.1 Verrucomicrobiia bacterium | reverse complement strand
AATACAAAATCCGGCCGCAGTTTGAGCAGGCCACGATTTCCTGTTGTGACCGGCAGGTCACGAGCACCTGCGGCGGCAATTTCATGTGGCAGCCGCCGCACACGCCGTTATCCACGCCGACGATGGCGTTATCACCCCTGTTCCTGAGCAGCCGTTCGTAGCGCGTACGCGCCACTTCCTCGACCACCGCCGCCAGTTCCGCGCGCCCGGTTTGCAATTCGGCGAGTTCCTTCTTCAAATTTGCCTCGCGCTGGTCCAGTTGCGCGACCTGGCTGTCCATCAATTTCTTCGCCTCGTTGGCTTCCTGGGTCGTGCGGGTGATTTCCTTTTGCGCGGCCTCGCCCTGTTCCATCAAAACAATTTCCTGGTCCTCGATTTTGACGATGTCCGCCTTGCACAGGTCGATTTCGTGGGCCAGCGCGCGATATTCCTCGTTCTTGCGCGTCTGGAGTTGCTGGTTGGCGTATTTCTCGATCTGCGTTTTTTTGGCCTCGACGTCGAGTTCGAGCCGTTTGCGTTCGGACTCGATTTGTTTGATGCGGTTTTTGGCGGCATCCAGTTGGGTCTGTGCCGTGGCGGCCTTGGTGCGGAGGGTTTCGCGTTCCGGCCCGATGTGACCCAACTCCTGTTGGACGCGGCGGATTTTCCGGTCGCGATCCTGTAGAATCAGAAGTTTCTCAATCGCCTCAAGCATTGAACTATAAAACTTAGCAAGCGCCGGCGCTCAAGTCAATGCGGGGTAAAAGCGGGTAGTGTCCCAATTTGGAATTTTAGGGGGAAGGAATGACGTGACCTTCAATAGAACATTTCGGCGGCTCACCAACGTCCCCCAGAGTATAGATGCCCCCGCCAGGACAGCGTGGAGTTCCAACTTTCCTCCCTTGTTCTTTCTGAATATTTGTTAAATAAGGAAGAATATCGTTCCATGACACAGAACCGTTTGTCTTGTGTTTATTCGTTGCCCATTCATCCTTGGCCCAATCAAGGTAACGCAGATTATTGATGCAGGCATTCTGTGGGCTGGTCCTCGAACCACCGCCGAAGTTCGGGATTGCGATTGCTGCTAAAAACGGAACCGCTCCTGCAATTGAAACAAGAGTTACAAATGTGGTTTTTAGCTTCAAGGCTGACTATGACGCCGGTCTATCACTCGCCGCAGAGGAAATCAATGCCTTCCGCATCCGGGCGGCAAATTCATTTTGCAGTTTCGGATTTCGCGACTAACCTGTGGCCATGCGTTTTATTGGCAGCGTCATCGAAAAATTACAGCGGCACCCGAAACGGGTGGTTTTTCCCGAGGGCGAGGAACCGCGCATCCTGCAGGCGGCCCGGCAGTTCTACGCCCTGCGGCTGGGCGCACCTATCGTACTCGGTGACACGGCTAAAATAAAAGCCGTTGCAGAGGGGCTGAACCTTCCGCTCGAAGGCATCCGGATCATCAATCCGCCGGTGAGCGAGGAGCTGGACAATTTCGCCAACCGCTTTTTCCGGTTGCGCCGGGAAAAGGGCGTGAAAGCGCAGGAAGCGCGTGAGGCCATGCTGCAACCGAATTATTTCGGCACGATGATGCTGGCGATGCACCAGGCGGACGGGGTGATTTCCGGCGCATCGCACATCACCAGCAGCCTGCTGCGGCCGCTGTTCCAAATCATCAAGCCCGCGCCGAGCATCACCACGGCGTCAAGTTGCATGGTGATGGAAGTCGAGGACACGCGCATCGGCGAGCAAGGGGTGTTGTTCATGGCCGATTGCGGCGTCATCCCGGACCCGACCGTGGATCAACTGGCGGACATCGCCGTTTCCACTGCGCAACTCGCCCGGCACATGCTCGGCGTGCGTTCACGCGTGGCGTTGCTGTCTTTTTCCACCAAGGGCAGCGCGGCGCATCCATCCGTCGGCAAGATCCAGGCGGCCACGGCCATGGCCCGGCGCAAGGCCGAACAGATGTTTTTGGAAGCCGACTTCGATGGCGAATTGCAGGTGGACGCCGCGCTCGCGCCGGAAATTGCCGAACGCAAGCTGCACGACAGCAAGGTGGCCGGGAAAGCAAACGTGTTGATTTTCCCCGACCTGAATTCGGGCAACATTGCCAGCAAACTCGTCCGGCAGGTCGGCCACGCCAACGCCTACGGCCAGATCTTGCTGGGCTTGAACCGGCCCGCCGCGGACGTTTCGCGCGGTTCGACCGCGCACGACATTCTCGGCGTGGCCGCGATCGTCGGCGTCCAGGCGATTAATTACC
The DNA here is from genome assembly GCA_035279985.1 of Verrucomicrobiia bacterium. GTDB lineage: Bacteria > Verrucomicrobiota > Verrucomicrobiia > Limisphaerales > UBA11358 > UBA11358. The sequence continues at coordinate 6,290 of DATEGR010000225.1, read as the reverse complement.
AGCACCTTTATCCGGGCGCAGACGCGCATTTGCCGGGAGAATGATTCAATTGTAAACTTGTTCTTAATCCTGATCGTAATCGTAGAATTGAGATTAAGAGGAAGATTACGATTAAGATGAGATTGAAGTGAATACAGAAACTCCGCGCGTTTTCATTGCTGCCACCCGCCAGAACGACGGCAAAACCACCGCGTCGCTCGGCTTGATCGCCGCCTTGCAGGAATATTTTCCGCGCATCGGTTACATCAAGCCCGTCGGCCAGCGCTTCATTGAAATCGAGGAGCAGAAAATTGACGAGGACACCGTGCTCATGGACGCGGTGTACCGGATGAACTGCCCGCTGGTGGACATGAGCCCGATTGCCGTCGAACCGGATTTCACGCGCAAATACCTCCAGGCGTCGAACAACGAGGCGCTCGTCAAAAGGATTCAGAAGGCATTCGACCGCGTCGCCTGGGAAAAGGATTTTGTGCTGTGCGAAGGCTCCGGCCACGCCGGCGTCGGTTCGGTGTTCGATTTGTCCAATGCGCAAGTGGCGAAAACCCTCGGCTGCAAGGTCATCATTGTCAGCCAGGGCGGCATCGGCAAACCGATTGATGAAGTTTCGCTCAATCAGGCCCTGTTTGAAAAGGAAGGTGTCGAGATCATCGGCGTCATACTCAACAAGGTGTTGCCGGACAAGGTGGATTACGTCACCGATTTCGCGCGGCGCGGATTGAAGCGGAAGGGTCTGGAACTGCTCGGAGTTCTGCCTTACGATCCCATCCTGGGAAGCGCGTCGGTGGATTTAATCCGCGAGGAATTGCACGCCGAACTGCTGAATATGCCGGCGACGCTGAACAGCATGGTGGATGAAGTCATCATTGGCGCCATGGGCGCACAAAACGTGATGCAGTTTTTCAAACGCGGAGTGCTGCTCATCACACCCGGCGATCGCGAGGACATCCTGCTGGCAGCCGGCGCGGCCACGATGCCGCAAAGCGAGGATAAAATGGCGGGCATCATCCTGACCGGCGGCCTGCGCCCCAATGAAGCCATCCTGAAAGCCCTGCAAACCCTGCCCATCCCCGTGCTGCTCGCCAAGGCGGACAGTTACCAGGTCGCCTCCAAGGTGCACAACCTCACCGTCAAAACGCGTCCGAACGACGCCGAAAAAATTTCACTCATCCGCAACCTGGTTGCCGCAAACGTGAACGTGAAAAAAATCATCAACGCTTTGTAGAATGTCGTTGCCGCTTAATTCAAATTTAAAAAACCTGCCGGTCTACCAGCCGGGCCGGCCGATTGAAGAGGTGGCACGCGAACTTGGGCTAGGCGCCGAGAACATCATCAAGGTCGCGTCGAACGAAAACCCGTTCGGCCCGTCGCCGCTGGCGGTTGCCGCCATGCAAAAGGCGCTCGCCGGCGTAAACCTTTATCCGGATGGCAATGCGTTTTACCTCAGGCAAAAGCTCGCGGCCAAACTTGGTGTTGAACCGGCAAATTTAATTCTGGGCAACGGCTCGAACGAAATCATCGAATTCGCCGGCCACGCGCTGCTGGGTGGTGATGGCGCCACGGCCGCTCCGGACGTGGTGGTTTCGCAATACTGCTTCGCGGTTTATCCCATTGTCACCGCGCTGTTTGGCGCGAATCTGATCACCGTGCCGGCGAAGAATTACGGCCATGATTTGCCGGCGATGCTCCAGGCCATCACGCCGCGTACCCGCATCGTGTTCGTGGCCAACCCGAACAACCCCACCGGCACGCTCGCGCCGCGCGAGGAGGTTATCCAGTTCGTCAACGACGTTCCGGACGAGGTGTTGCTGGTCATGGACGAGGCTTACCTTGATTTTCTGAACGACCCGCTGGATCTGGTTTCACTCGTGCGCCTCGGCACGAGAGCGAACCTGATTTTGATGCGGACGTTTTCGAAGATTTATGGATTGGCCGGCCTGCGCATCGGTTACGGCATCGGGAATCCCGATTTTATCGCAGCGCTGGAAAAGATCCGGCAGCCGTTCAACATCAATTTGCTGGCGCAAACCGCCGCCCTCGCCGCGCTGGACGACGTTGAGCACGTTCGCAAAACGCGGGCAAATAATTTCGCCGGGCTGGAATTTTTCAAACGCGCGTTCCGCGACTTGAAACTTGAATACGTCCCGTCGTTCGCCAATTTCATTCTGGTCCGCGTCGGCGACGGGCAGCGGGTGTTTGAGGCGATCCAAGAGCAAGGTGTAATTGTGCGTCCGATGGGCGGCTACCAATTGCCGGAGTGGATCCGTATTTCCATCGGCACGGCGATGGAAAACGAGCGATGCCTTCAGGCATTCAAAAATGCCCTGGGCAAAAATTAGAATCTGGCTGTCTTCGCCCGCCGGCTTCCTTCCCCGCTGCCAGTCAGTAGCTTGCCCGGATACGATAGAATCGCTGCGGATCATCGGTTGGCACGACGTTGGTAATCCACATCGTTCCTGCGTTGAAAGCGACGTTGCTGACGGCGGTATACCAGCCGCTCGTCAGGACCAGATTCGTATTGGCCAAAAGATCATGCCGGCAGCTCGGGATGCCGGTTAAACTCACCACCGCATTGGTTTTATTCAACACCGCGATGTTGGTAAGCTGCAAGAAACCAGGATCCGGGAAGGCATAAGTGTTGGCCACCCAATTCTGGTTGCCCATACCGTCAATGAAGTCGAACGGGATGATGATATTACGCGGGGTGGAGGCCCAATTGTCATGGACAATCACCCAATCGGTCGGTCCGAGGCCCAGCGCCGGCCCGGGATCAAGGGCGTCACCTTGCGGGATGTAGCCAACTGCCGTCACCGCGTGACCTCTGCCCATATCACCCGGATACATGTCCCACTCTTCGTCTTCGGCGTTGGTAACACTCGGGATTGGCGGCGGAAAAATCCACTGGTAATAAGCCCCGCCGAAGTCCGATTCAGCATTTGTTCCAACCAACGGAAGGATGCCTATTTGATTGGGGCCAATGGCTGCCGCGGCGATATTCCAGTGCAGGAAGGACACAATGAGCGCATGGTTGCGGTCAATCTCGAATTTCAGGGTGTTGAATGCGCTGACCGGGTCTCCGAGAATTTGCGCCACACCGCCAGTCGGGCTCATGCCGGCGGCGTATTGCCTGCCTTCGGTGCCGGTATCCCAGCCGCCCCCCGCAACCGAGTAACGGTCGCTAAGAAAGGCTTGCAGGCCTGGACCAATGTCCTTGAGATAAGTGCCTACATGCGGATTATTCCCGAAATAGAAACCTCCCATCAATCCAAAGCCACCGTTGTCGTAGTTAACCATACGATTGCAGTCCATGTACCAGCCGATATCTGTTGTCGGCACGGGCAGCGCCAAGGGACCAAATTGTGGTAACGGCCGGGCAAATCCGTCGGCCAGGTAATCCTGCCATGACTGACCAGCCGCCCAACCGACCGTGGTGCCAGGATGCGGCGTGGTGTCCGCCACCGGAGCGCCGTACAGGTCGGTCCAGTGACCGACCAAATTGGCGCCCGAACAAGGCGCGCACCAGTCATTCCATTGGTCGGCGGGTGGAGCAAACTGCCAAACGTGATTGGGATCCGGCCCAGGACCATTTGGCGCGATGTACTGGTAGGGTTGATTCCAATCCGGGACGATACCTTTGACATACTTCGCCTGCGTCGGCCAAGGCCTGGCGGTGGTGTTGGCGATCCACTGGGAAACCCAACCTGGCGGGGGATTGCCAGGGGAGCCATAAGGAACAATCACGTTCCTGGGCGTAGAAAACCAGTTGTCATGCACGATGAGCCAGCAGGTCGGCTGCCCCAACAACTGGGGCCCTTTGTCGTCCGGGTCACCGGGCGGGATGTATCCCACGACAGTAACGGCATGGCCGAGACCGGTGCCACTGTCGATTAAATTCCAATTCTCATCTTCCGCGTTGGTGGTACCGGGTGTTGTCGCCCAAGTGTAATAAAATCCGCCATAACCGGACTCCGTATTCGTCAGCCCGAAAGGCAGGAGCTGAGCAGCCGGCCCATTCAGGTTCCAGTACGCGAAGCTCGCGATGAACGTGCGGTTGTTGTTAATCTCGTTCATCACCTCGCCAAAGGCACCGCCCAGGTTCGGGTGCGCGCTCGTAATCGGAATGCCCGTGGTGTCTGTACCGGCAAAGAACGTTTTCCCGCGGGTGCCGGTCAGCCAGCAAACATTGTTTGAGAAGCTGTAGCGGCCGTTCAAAAAAACCTGCAGCCCCGTGTGAATGTCCTGGAGATAGGTACCGCGATGTGGCGGCTCGTTAAAATAGCCGCCCATTGTGTTCGCGAGGTTGTAATTGTAATTGGCGCTCATGTACCAGCCAATGTCGGTCGTTTGTGCTGGCAAGATACCCGCCGGAAACAGTGGCCGGATGATCGTGCCATCGGCCAGATAATCCTGCCAGGACGGACGGGCCGCCCAAGGAGCTGTGCTGCCGGGAAATGGCGTTGTGTCCGCCACGGGTACACCCAAGGCGTCGGTCCAGTGACCGGCGAGGTTGGCGCCCGAAGTCGGCGCGCACCAGTCATTCCACTGGTTGGCTATACCGCCGGGGGCCGGATCCGGCCCCGGCCCACCATTGGGCGACGCCCCAGTGTAACGATAGGGCTGATTCCAATCCGGTACCAGGCCATTTACAAACACGGCCGCCGCCGGGGCGTTTACTGTCATTAACAGGAAAATAACTAAAGCGACCACTAACTTGCAGTTGTTTGTCGTCCGAATGGGAATGAAAGTTGAGAATATTTTTTTCATAAGAAAAGTCCTCCACGGTTTGTGCGGGCGCAGCTTGTTTCCCTCTCTTGTGGCAGGGCTTGAGCTCTGTCGAAGAAATCCCCGATGCTCCGGCGCGCCCTCAGGTAGCTCACTTCAGGCTTCATAGCCGTTATCGAGCTCAGTCAGATGACTTTGGCGTCAATTCGCTATAAGAACACAACAGTAAATTATAAATACTTACCTTTGTCAAGTGTTACATTAGTTTTATAAACAACCACTAACAACTGTGAAGCCCTGAAGCGCTATCGTGGTTCCGAGCCCCTGTCGAGGAAAGCATGGTTCAGCTACGACGTTGCAAAATCCACATTTGGCACGTCGCGGACCGAGGGTGGTACGCTGAAGAAATCTCCTTCCGATTTGAAACCGAACGTCTTCGCCACCAGGTTGCTGGGGAAGGTTTCGCATTTGTTGCGATAGTCACGCACGTTGCCGTTGTAAAACCGGCGCGCGGCCTGAATCCGGTCCTCGGTGTTGACGAGTTCCGTCTGCAGCTTGAGAAAATTCTGGTCGGCCTTGAGCTGCGGATAATTCTCCACCACCACAAGCAGTTGTTTCAGGGCGTCCACGAGCTGGACTTCGTCGCGGGACTGGTCGGCCACCGCTCCGTTGTTGGCGGCGCAGCGGTTGCGCAGCTCGGTCACGCGCTCCAATGTCTCGCGTTCGTGCGCGGCATAGCCTTTGACCACCACCACGAGGTTCGGGATAAGGTCGTAGCGGCGTTTCAATTCCACGTCCACGTCGCTCCACGATTCGCGGATGTAATTGCGCAGGGCGACGAGCGCATTGTATTGCGCCAGCACGTATACAAACGGCAGCAAAATGACGGCGGCGCAAATGATCAAAATGACAATTGAGGAATTCATGCGTTTTGAGTGAACAGGTATTCCGGCAGGCGCGAGCGGATTTCGACCAACCGCTGTAAATTTGCTTCAATCTGTTCGACCGACAGGCGGGTGGTGAAGGCCAGGGCCAGCACCTGGTTTTCGATTTCAACACTCAGGTCGCGATTGGCCAGCAGGTATTCCATCATTTTGGCATTGCAGACGTCATAGGCGAATTTTTTGTCGGGCGACCGCACATTGAACGCCTTGGAAAATTCGGCGGACTCGAACTTGATGTCCTGATAGCCAAACACTTCAGCGACTCTCGTGAACACATTTTCGCGCCGGATGGTCAGGTCAGGGAAGACCATCGGCAGGGTCAAAATGAAAAAAGAGAACCAATGGTCTTCCTTGTGCGTCCCGTTCTTGTCGGTGTGATAGGTGGCGTAATGATAGTCAAACGCGAGGATTTCATTCTGTTGATAATTCCCCGCGAGCACATTGGTGGCGTAGCGGTCATCGCCCTGGGCCAGTTGTTTGAGAAAGCCGTAGCGATCCGGAAGTTCGTAATCTTCCGACGCCCTGAAATTCAGACCGAGTCGCAGCGCCAGCTCGTTAAGCCCTTCCAACCGCTTCTGCGCCTGAATCCAGCCGTAGATGACGCTGATGGCGATAATCACCAGCACC
>DATEGR010000224.1:0-8024 GCA_035279985.1 Verrucomicrobiia bacterium | reverse complement strand
GAATCGCGGCGCGCGCAGCCGCTTAGGTTGGTAAGACACGAAACTTTCCGCGAGAGCAATATCGTGTTCGTCCGGCGGCGACTCCAAACGGTTGCGACTCTCCCCTTTCCTCCGCCAAACCATTTCCATCACGCCGTTGCGCCAGACGTAATGCGTGGCGGGCCGCTTCTGCGCAGTTGTATAACTTTCGAGAATCGCATCTTTCACGAGTGTGCTGACCTGAGTGAGTGCCTCATCCACGACGCGAGCCGGCGGCGGCGACACGAGCATTCGCGTAAGTCTGACGGCAGCCGGATTGATGTCCATACCCACAAAGCGGCGCTTCAACTGGACCGCTTCCAGCGCGGAAATGCCCGAACCGAGAAACGGGTCAATCACCAGTCCGCCTTCCGGGCAAAGATGCTTGATGAGGTAGCGCATCGGTTCAGCCGGCTTCTTGCCCCAGTATTTGTGGAACGCGTGAAGCCCACGATACGCTGCCGGGTCAGCCAGCGTGGCCGCCGTGGGTGCTTGGGCAAGGTCTGGAAAGGCGAGTTGCATCGTTCTTGGCAAATTACTTGAGCATCGCTCCCAGCTTCCTCAGCCAGCTCTCCCATTCACCATCGGCGTCTGAAACCTTAAGCCGATCAATCGTCATTTTCGCAGCGGCTTCCCTATTCAGCCGTGTTTTCGCGCGGCTTGTTCGTTCCTTCAAATCCTCAGGTGCAGCTTCGATTTCAGCCCAAGGCTTTGCGCTTCCATTCTTCGCATGAAGCGCCTTGGCGACAATCAATGGCACATCATCGTCCGGCCCAAAATTGACTTCGATTTCCAGCGCCTCACGAATTGCATCGGCGTGCAGGTAGTTTTCAGTCTCCCGCTTTTTTGTGATTACAGCCCAGGAGCCATCTCCTCGCGCATTCACGTGATTCGCTTCATCTCGATACGTTGGATTTTTTGCATCCTCGTCACGGTCATAGAGGTGAACTTCAGGTTTGTTAAATGCTTTGAGGTAGTTCCGCCCCACCCAATGTTTCAAGTTACCGCCACCAAGCGGCAGCATCAACACCCGCGGTTCGGACTCCAAGTCTAGGACCGTGGCATCATTTGAGTGGAGTGTTCTGCTGAGGGCACTCAGGAATTCGATGTCATGCGGGCCTTCAACTAAAAGTAAAACCTGGACTCTGAAGTCCGGCTGAATGCCAAGTTCGTCAGCTATTGCGGCCAAGATTCCGGCATCACCGACTTCGACGATTGCGGCCTTCTGGTCGTCTTGCCGAATTCGCCGGAGAGAACTTGGCGGCAACAAGCCTGCCAAACCTGGGGTGTGCGTGGTTAAAACAACCTGCGTGTTTGGTGCGTCAGCAAGCTCGCTGAAGGCATCCGCCAGCAGCTTTTGGTTTGTCGGGTGTTGAGAAGTCTCGGGTTCTTCAATCGCGTAAATGATTTCCTTGGTGCTGCTCTCCTCGCGACGCTTTTCAGCTTCAGCCCGAAAGAAGCTCAACAGAATCAAGCGGCGCACACCGCTTCCGCGTTTGTTAATGGGGATGTTGTTGTCGCCGGTCAGGTTGAAGGCGAAGAGTTTGTTCCAGCCCGGTTCTGCTGAAAAGTGGGTCTTCAGTTCCGCTGCGAGTCGGTCATCAAACTCTTTGAGCTTCTTCAAGGTCCGCGCGGCAACGTCTTCTGCCTCTGCTTTGACAGCCGATTTGATGTCTTCGAGTTGCTTTGCCACTTTCGCCAACGCCAGTGTCACAGCCCCTTTCAATGGGCTTTGAACTTCTCCGTCTTTGTCCTGACTGGGCCGGTCTGAACGGAACAGAGCATAAACTGGCAGATGCTTTTGAATCTGTTCCCAAATGGATTTTGCTTCATTCTTCTCCAAAGGAATATCGACAACCGCGCGAGTCTTCACCAGCTTCACGTCCCGGATGGCGCGGCGGAGTTCGACGTTTGAGCGCTGGTCGATTTTCGACATATCCACGCCGGACTTTTCCGCAAGGGTCTGCAAATCGTCATGCGTCTTTTGAAACAGGACCTCTAGCCCGGTAGGATGATTCGCGACGATGACGTGAAGGGCTTTGGGGTTGGCTTTTGAGCAATCAAAAACCTTGTGAACCTCCAACTTACCAGCGCGATTGAGCAGCAATTCGTCTTTGAACGAGGTCTTTGCCGACGCGTCCAGCACCAGTTCCGCTGGCAGGTTTGAAAACTCGCAGCCGATTCTGACTTTGGTTTCGGCGGTATGGACGTTCTTGTCGGTTGGGTCGAAGTCAATCTGACCTTCGTTGAAAAAGACACTCAGGGCCTCCAAGACCGTAGATTTACCAACATCATTCCTACCGACTAGAACCGTGAGCGATTCGAAGGGAATGCGGTGCTGCCCCTTGAATCCGCGAAAGTTCACCAGAATGAGTGCATCGAGTTTCATGCCTGCCAGTGTATGCGGTTCACACCTTCGCGTAAACCTCCGCGCCCTTCTCCACGAACTCCTTCGACTTTTCTTCCATGCCGCGTTTGAGCGCCTCTTCCTCGGCGATGCCTTGTTCGGCGGCGTATTTGCGGACGCCTTCGGTGGTCTTCATCGAGCAAGAATGCGCGCTTCTTGTTGTTTTGGCCATGACGAATCCCGCCACGGCCACGGGCGAGAGGTGATGGATGAAATGTTGTATCCAGGCGTAGTTGGCGTTGTTCACCGGCGGCATCCCGAATTTCCAGCGCACGTCCTGCCGCAGGTTTTCGCTGCCCCAATCGCTCATGTTGAACGGTGGATTGGCGAGAATGAAATCGACCCTTTTGCCGGGCCGGCGTGTTGCCTGGCTGCCCTGAACTACAATCCGGCCATTGGTGGGGAAGCGTTGTTCGGCGATGGAATGAGGATCGTTATCCCAACCAGCACCCTGAAGCTTCGGCACGACAAACTTCCGGCAAGTGTCGGCTTCCGTAAGCATCTGATTTCAAGGGCATCATAGGACGGAAATCCGGCTTTGCAATGGAAAACAGGGGCGGGTTGGGAGATGGCAGTTGGCCGCGTAAAGCTTCCAACTCCGTCCCATACTGCGGGACTATGATGGACAGGTCGCCACGCGGTTGGGCCACGTAAACGGCTCGCGAGGATCACCGCAGAGCGGGACAGGCTCTTGCCCCACCGCCTATGCATTCTGCTAAATCACGATTTGTTCAACCGCAGAGAGCGCAGAGAACCATTCCATTTGCGACTCCGATAAGGATCGCGAGCAGGTTTACGATTTGCGATTTACGATTTTAAGGCAGGAGCAACTGCTTCAGCACGGAATCAATGTGCCTGCTCTGGTTTACGTTCATAAAAAACCACGCCCACTCGCCGGATGTGATCAATCAACTCCTCATGCGTCAAATCTGCAAAAAGAGAAAGGTCAATCGTATAAGGTAACAACAGGTCGTCGAGTTCTCCCATAATCGTCAACAAATCCTCGTGAACCAGGCCCTTGCCATGCAGGGTCAAATCAATATCCGAACCATTTTTGTAATTTCCCTTCGCGCGCGAGCCATACAATACCGCTTGCTCCACCTTGGGATGACGGGCCAGGACACTGCTGATTTTTTCCACCGTCAGCGGCGCGAGGCCGGAGCGGGCGGCATTCATTTGGACCCCTTGCTCAACGTTTCCAAACGTGACTCCAACTGCACAAATTCCTTGAAATATGCACTGCGGATGCTGTTCACAATCGCCGCCGCTATCGTCTCATTGTAAGTATGGCTGGTGAGTCCGCGGTTCTTGATCATATCCATCCAGATTTCACCATTCTCAATCAATCCCCGCTTGAAAGCCAGCCGGAACGCATCCCGGCTTCCTAAAATGTTGCTCTCCCCCTGCTGCTCGAACAAATCCTTCAACGTGTTCCACGCCAGTTCGTAAGTGTATTCAAAACTCTGGATCAATCCCTGCTCCTCAAGTTCGTTCAGTTCACCCTTCTCAATAAACCGGGTAAGTTGCCGGACTGCTTTAGTGTAGTTCTCAAAGCGTTGAATCCAGCGGACATCTTTATTTTTCATGGCATCAGACATGGTTAAAGTTTTCCAGTGAACGCTTCATGCAGCAATGACTTTTTCAACGCCTCCAGCGCGGCGAGTATCCGCCCGTACAGACTCGCAAGGCGTTGGGTTTCTCCGGAGAGATTGCGCCGGAAGTTTGACAGCGTCAATCCATGTTCGTTTTTGGTCAGAAACTTTGGCCAAGTCAGGAGCTGCTGTTCGATTTACGATTTGTTGAACCGCAGAGAACGCCCGTCCTCCGTAGCGGGTACTGCGGAGGGTGGACAGAGAGCGCAAAGTTTTTTATCAACTGTAACCCGGCCTTTTTGTCTCTGTGCTCTTTGCGCACTTTGCGGTTAAAACCGGTATTGCAGGCTGGCGAAAATCAGGTGGGCTTCGAAGTTGTTGAAGCCGCCGGTGGCCGCATCTTCGTAGTTGTAGTAACCGTATTTCAAACTCGCCTTCAGGTTTTTGGTAATCCGGCGGGTCAGGGTGGCGGTGACACCGTGTTCGTACGCCGCGGCACCGGTTGACAGCCCGGCGGTGGAGGCATTCTGGAAATCGTCCGCCTGGTAATAAAAATAGGCCACGTCCAAATCGGTTTTGTCGTCCACTACGAAATCCGAGGAGAAATTCACCGTCCAGTAATTGTTTTCCGAATTCAGGATGGCCTGGGTGAGGTCGGTGACCGGCGATTTGGTCTTGCTCCAGACGGAATCAACGCCCGCTTGCAGGCTCAACCGCGACCAGGGCGTCCAACTCACGTCTCCCGCCACGATATGGCTGAGCAGCCGTGAGGATTCAACTGCGCCCAGTCCCGACGCCGGGTCCGGCTGGGTGTTGACCGTGGAATACTGGTATTCATAACGGCCGACCAGGGTGACGTTTTGGAGAGCGCGCCACGTCACACGCGTGTTGAGGTCATAGGTCTCAAAACTCTGCATGGAAAAATCATTGGCCGCGCTGTTGGTCGGGTTGCTGTAGTCGTACCGGTGGTCCTTGTAATAGCCGCCCAGGTCGAGGGTGAGGCGGCGGAGCGGATACCAGCGCACGCCGAGTGAATATTTCTGGAAGAACCGGCTGTCATCGGTCTTGCCCGAGGTCAGCACCGGATCCGTGCCAAAGCCATCCACCTGGCTGAGACCGCCGGATTGCGTCAGGTTTCCCTGACCTTCTTCCCATTCGCCCCGGCCGGAAATGACCCAGTTGGTAAACCCGGTATAGCGCGCATCCAGACTTTCGGTCACGTCAATCACGTCCCGCGAGCTCTGGCCGGTAAACGTGTCGGGAGGAAAAGTGCTCAACGTGCTGCCCCCGCTTGAATTTGCGTCCCAGGTTTCCTTTTGCACGCGGATGGCCGGCACCAGGGTGACGGTTTTGATGGGAATGGTCATCAGGTTCAGGTCCAGCACGTACTCTTTCAGGTGCGAATCGCCGATGAGGTTGGTATAGCCATAGCCGCTGGAGGGACTGGGCAGGTAACTCGCGTTAAAATCACTGCCATAAATCCGGTTGCCCGAGAAATTGTTGTCGAGATTGGCGAACATGAACCCGGCCGAAAAGAGCAGGTTGGGCTTGATCCAGGTCTCGCTGGAGGCGTTCACGTTGAACAGGTCGTACGTGGTTTTTTGCTGGTCGGTGACGTAGGGAGCGGAGGGGGGAAATGGGTCGGTCAGGTAGCGCGTGGTATAGAGTGAGTTGTTCAAATCCGCCGTTTCATAACGCAGACCCAACGCCAGATCGGTCGCCTTGATGTGTTGTTTCGCGTCGAGCTCGAAGGTGTCGATCTTCTCGTCGATGTTGTAAAAACTCGGCCCCAGGCCCAGTGACGGCGAGAATGGCGTGGGGTGAACCGGGCTCCAGATGGTCGAGCTTTTATCGCCGTCACGATAACGATGCGAGTACTTGAAGGTGAGGGCCGGAATTTTCGGCAGCGTCAGGCCGCCTTCAAACGAATACTCGCCCCGATCCAGCGCCAGCGCGCCCAGCGGACTGGAATACTCCGTTCCCGTGGGCGGATAAAATCCGCCGGCGTCATTGTACCAGGTGCGGAAGTTCTCCGCCTTGAACCGGAGGAACCACAGGTCGGGATGGGTCAACCCCAGGCCCAACGCATAGTCGTGATTGTCGAAAATCGAGTGGCCGTCCAAAGTCAACAGGGTGTTGGTGAACGGGCTGCCCTGCACATGCAGGTCTTCGATGCCGCCAAATGCGCCCGTGCCCCAATGCAGGCTTTCTTCCGCCTGTGCCGGATTACCTTTGGTCAGGAGGCCGCCGCCGCCAAGAGTGATCCAGTCGCTGTAAGTGCCCGGATTGCCTTCGAAATAATCCTGCGGTGACAACGACGGGCTGTTGGTGTCGTCGGCCAGTGCCCGCCCGCCAAAAGCCAGCAGCAAAACTCCTATCAACCAGAACGAACCCCAGCGGGCCGCGCCGGAGGCGGGCGTTCCGCGCCGGTTCCCAGGTTGCGCGTGGTTGGGTTGAAAGGGTTTCATCTTCAAATCGAATCAAAATTGCAGCTGCGGGTTCACGCGTGAGCCGTGCACGGCTTCGTGGCAACCGGCGGTCCAGCAGGTGCCTTGCTGGAGGCGCAAGGTGTGGTCGGAACCACCAATGAGCAACTGGCCGCCGCTCGTCTGCTGCACAAAGTGGCATTTCAAACAGAGGTTCGAGTTGCGGTTGACCAGCAGCTTGGGATTGACCGAGCCGTGCGGGTTATGACAGGTGGTGCAACCTTCGCGCACCGCTTCATGTTCGAACACAAACGGGCCCTGTTGCGCCGGATGACAGCGCAGGCACATCTCATTTTCCGAAAGGATGGAGGTGCCGCCGCCTTTGAAAATGGAGCCTTTGTGCGGGTCATGGCAATCACTGCAAGTCATCCTGCCTTCAGGCACGGGATGGTGATTGGGCAGGTTGAACTGGCCGCGCACGTCGGCGTGGCAGGTGTAACAGACGGTTTCCTCCGAGCGCGCCGGCGCGACTGCGAGGTGGGCGCCGTAACTGCTCGTCTCCGCGCGGCCGCCGGTGAAGGTGTAAGGCGGCTTTGTGTCTCCGCCCGATTCCGCGTGGGTGCTGCACGGGCCGTGGCAGGATTCGCACCCGGCGTCCAGTGCGTTGGTTCCCCGAGCCATCAGCCGCGCGTGATCGGCTGTGGCGAAATCCTTGTAGATGTTGTCATGGCACGTATCGCATTGTTCCGAACCGATGTAGGTGGCGCCCGGGTAATTGGGGAGCTGCACCACGGTGCGGTTGATGGTGCTGCAGGAAATAATCGCAAACAAAAGAACCGCGCCGGCCAACCACGTCAAGGCGTTGAAACGTTGAAGCATTGAAGCGGCGGATTTTTGCGCGCGCCGCATCCATTTCAACGCTTCACCGCTTGAACGCTTCAACGAATTCATTTTTTTATGATTCCCACTCATTGGAATAACTGGCTATCAACCTGGCTCTGGGCGGTTTGCAGAAGTTCGATGTCATAAGGCCCATTGTGGACACCGTAACTGCCGTCGTACAAAACCAGGTACAAATCGAACCGCGCCTGCATGATATTGGTGGAAATCAAGGCCTGTTGCGCCTTGTTCGGCCCCGGGTTCGTCGTCGCGGACAAATCACCGGGCGAGGTGTATTCCCAGGCGAGCGTTCCGTAGTTGGTCCGCAATTCCGCCGGCGCGCTGTTGGTGGCCCACATATCCAGCAGGCCCTTAGTTTGTTGGATTTGATTCGAAATAGTCACCGTCGCGAACTGGACCAGGCCGGTCGGGTCGGAATGGCAATTGAAACAAAGTTGATACGTGGCCACCTGGAAGGTATGGCCGCTCGGATTGTTCGGGTCGGTCTGCATGTGGCACTCGGTGCACTGCATTTCCAACCGCGAGTGAGTGGAAGGGAAGTTCGGGGAAGACCCGTCCGCCATCGCGCCGACGGTGCCCAGCAGCATGTTGTACTGAGGCGAGTGATGGGGTGAGCGGCTGGTGTCGGTCCACGCCGAGCCGCGGTCGTTGTGGCATTGGGCGCAGACGTTGATGGCAGGA
>DATEGR010000223.1:0-3457 GCA_035279985.1 Verrucomicrobiia bacterium | reverse complement strand
GTTTTGACCGGCAGTTGCGCGCGGATTGCCGCAAGCGTCTCGTCGCTGCCGGTCGCCGTCACGCAATCGGCTTCGGCAAACAAAACGCTTTCCAATGCCGCGCTGCCGCCCCGCCATTCGGCGATTTCGAGGCACGCGCCGAACTTGGGGTCGGCGTCGTAAATCGAATGAGCGAAGATTCGCGGCAGAAACGACGAGCCGCCGGCGCATTTGACAAACTGCGCCGAACGCGTGAGCAAACCAAAAACAATGCTGGTGAGCGCGGGGTTCGGAATATTGCCCGCCGCGATGTGAACGAGAAATTCCGGGCCAACAGCCATCGCCGCGCGGTTCGATTTTTCCTCGACGCTGGCGGCGACAAACTTATCGAGCCGATGCCCGTGGCTGAATTCCTGCGCCAGCAGCGCATGAAAGTTTTCGCGCGTGAGCTGCCGGAAGAAATTGTCCAAGCCCTTTGCCAGGGTCTCACGGGAAAAGCCGGTTTTCTCCGGTCCATGTTCCAACGCCAGCTTCCGGAAGGGATTGGCCGGTTGCCGCCAGCCGTCCGCCACCTCATCCAGAATTTTCACCAAGCCGTCGGTTGAGCGGTGCAGCAAGTATTGCTCGCGATTCCGCTTCAGCGTCTGGCACGCCTCTGTGATCATCGCCGGCGACAGCGTCGCTTCCGGCGGCAAATCGGCGAGAAAATAGTTGGGCAGATTCATCAGATTTATGATTTGCGATTCACGATTTACGCGCTCATCAATGAACAGCCACGTGGTTCAGCGGCCTGGGCGCGGCCAATCAATTCAAAGTCACCGCCACGCCGAACACCCAAATCTTCCGTTTGAATGGCCGCCACGGAGAAAATGTTCGCCAGATCGAACAGACGAATGAGTCCCGTTTCGCCGTCAGCCGCTTCGCGCGCGGTTTCCGGTGAAATAATCTGCGCTCGCGCCCAGGGAGGAAAATGAAAATTCCGCACCCCGCCTTTCGCCCTCCACATTTCGCCATCATATGCCTGCGAACTTAACTCGCTCAGGCCGTATTCGCAGATGATGTTCTCAGTTGTAACACCGAGTCGTGCGGTGATGAGTGCGTGTAATTCGTCCTTTGGCATCGCGCGGGAACGGTTTTTGTAACCGCCGGTTTCCATCACGCGCGAACCGGGCGGAAGCTGAAACCGCAGGTCGCGTTCGCCCAGATCATCCAGCAGGTGGACGAAGGAAAAGGCGGTCCCGAGCAGAATGACAGGCTCCACAACCGGTTGAAGGAGCCGACGTGAGGAGGCTCTGACTTCACTTGCGGCTTTGATTTGAGCCTCGTTACCTCGGCTGCTACGAACGAATATGCCTTTCGAAGACAGGACTTCAATTACGGCATCGTAATCCAACAACCACGATCCGTCGGCGGCAACGGTGCCAAAAAATGAACGGTCCGTGCTTTGACCAGCGCGCCTACGCACGGTTTCAAACATATGAACGAGCGATGAGTGCGGCACCTGCTCTGGCGGCGGAGTCAGACAAATCAATCGTAAATCGCAACTCGTAAATCGTAAATCTGGCCAAACATTCGCCAGGAACCATGGCAATAGTGATGTCTCGTAAACGTTCAAGGACTCCACCGAATGGAAGTGCCGGCTGGGCTTTTGCTCCGTTGTGCCGCTGGAATGGAAAACGGCAGTGCGTTCCTCCGGCGGAATGCAGGAAAACTCCAACTCCCTAAACGCCGCCGTCGGTACGGCGGGAATGTGTGCCCAGTGCTCAACGGCATCCGGGGTTAGACCGCGTGATTCGCAGATTTTTCGATAAACGGCATTGTACTTGAACTGGAGCGCAAACAGTTCGAGCGCAAGAGCATTGAATTCAATTTCGTAGCAGCCGACGTAAGGAGGTTCTGACCGGTTTAAGTCTGGTGTCCCGGTTTCAGGTTCTTGAAATTGTAGCCGCGTTACCTCGGCTGCTACACCGGAGAAAGAGCTGATTACCCCACACAATCGCGCGGCAAAGTCTGAAAGTACCTGGTTCATGCGGTTTTTGTTTGCCGGCTGGTTTTCCGCCACAGCCGGCTGGCATTATAGAACGAACCGACTTTGCTGCAAGTAGGGATTTATCACAGTTGTGCTTTACTGACCGCGCAAACGTTGGCAGAACAGCTTTGAAAACGATGCGAAAACTATGGTTTAGATTGTGGATCGCCCTGTGGCCCATCGCCATTGTTCTGTTTCTGTATCCGATCAACGATCGCCCTCTTCGCATCGGCTTGATTCTCTCATTGCTCGGCTTATGGATTGGTTGCCTTTACTTAGGTTGGCATCAACGACCGGTTCGGTTTGGGCTTCTTCTTTGCTCTGTTATAACAGCAGGTTTCCTGACCGGTCCTGGTAGAAATTATGAAATCGAAAAGCTCCGAAATACCTATGTCGCTTCTCTCCGGTCATTCGAAGGAACGCGTTATATTTGGGGTGGAGAAAACAAACAAGGTATTGACTGCTCCGGCTTGGTCCGGGCCGGGTTGATCAAGGCAAGCGGGGAACAAGGATTGGAGACATTAAATCCAGGACTGGTGCGATATTCGCTCTCCTTGTGGTGGCATGATTCGACGGCCAAGGCATTGGGCGAAGAATACCGCCACCAAACAAAACACGTCCTTAAGGCCGCCAGTATTAACAGCCTAGATCAAGATAAAGTGTTGCCTGGCGATATCGCAGTTACAGCCAATGGAGTCCATGTCTTAGCCTGTCTGGGTAATAGCGAATGGATTGAAGCTGATCCCCTTCTTGGCAAAGTGATTGTTGTCAAACTACCTTCAGCGAAAAACCCGTGGTTTAACGAACCAGTCAACGTTCTGCGTTGGACGTCGCTCGAAGAAAAATAACCGCGCAATCGCCGCAGAATCGCGGCGCAGGATTGCCAATGGCGCCTTTGTCCGTCACACTGGTTTTTCAATGAACAAACGGTTTTTCATCACCACCGCGATTGATTACGTGAACGGCCAGCCGCATCTCGGCCACGCTTACGAAAAAATCGTCGCCGACGTGATCGCGCGGTCGCGGCGCAGCCTCGGTCAGGAGGTTTTCTTCCTGACCGGTCTGGATGAACACGGCCAGAAGGTCCAGCAGGCGGCGCAGGCGGAGGGCAAATCGCCGCAGACTTACTGTGACGAACTGGCGGCCGATTGGAAGGCATTCGCAAAGAAACTGGAACTGACCATTGACGATTTCGTCCGCACTACCGAGCCACGCCACAAGGAATTTGTCCAGGCGATTCTGGCCAAACTTCACGCCGCGGGACAATTTTACCAGAAAACTTACAAGGGCTTTTACTCGACGAAAGAGGAAACGTTTTTGACTGACAAAGACCGCCTGCCCGATGGCACATTTGACCCGAGCTACGGCGAAGTCATCGAACTGGAAGAAAGCAACTACTGGTTCAAGCTGGGCGAGCATCAGCAGTGGCTGATTGATTACCTCGAAGCC
>DATEGR010000222.1:0-4572 GCA_035279985.1 Verrucomicrobiia bacterium | reverse complement strand
TCATGCCCACCGCATCCGCACCCAACCGGGCAAACGCTCGGATTTCCGCCGGCGTTTCATAGCTTGGCCCGCTGACCGCCAGATAGACCCCCTGGTACAGCCGCAAGTCGCAGGCTTTGCCGGCCCGGACCAAAAGCGCGCGCAGGCTCTCATCGTAGGTATCGGTCAAATCCACAAACCGGTTTAGTCCGGAAACCGACGGCCCGCGCAGCGGGTTGGCACCCATCCAATTGATGTGGTCGGTCAAAACCATGAAATCGCCGGGCCGGAACTTTTTATTGATGCTGCCGGCCGCGCTGGTCAGCAACAAGTCGCGGATGCCAAACTCGGCCAGCGCGCACACCGGAAAGGTCACACGCTCCATCGGATGGCCTTCATAAAAATGCGCGCGACCGCTTAAAACCAGAATCGGCGTGTCACCCAGGTGCCCGAAAACCAATTCGCCGGCATGGCCGCTTACGGTCGGAACTGGAAAGCCTGGAATTTTGGTGAAGGGGATTTTTTTATCCACCTGCAATGCTGTCAGGACATGATGGAATCCGCTGCCCAGCACAATGGCCAGCGTCGGGCGCAGTTTGGAGATTTGCTTCAGTCGCGCGGCCGCAGCTTGTTGACTGAGTCGATCCATTGCACAAGCTTCAACAAACCTTAAGGTTCGCGAAAATGCTTTTCGTATTCATCATACACGCCAAGGATTTGCGGAGTTGGGCTTGGGCTTGGCTTGGCCCATTATTTTATCGAGACCGAATCTTGTTTTACCGAGGTTTTTTATTGTCACGTAAAATTCGTTGTTTTTTAAGATTGGGTCTACATCTTCAATGCTGACACCCAAAATATATTTCGCTTTATCATCCACCGAAAATCGCCCTTTGTCTTGAAGAACATACAGCAGTTGCCACGTCTTTGAATCATCGCAAAACCAACCAAATTCAGACAACTTGCACCGCTGTTGTAAAATCACAGTTCCTTTTGAATCTTTGAGACACATAGTGATTATGCCCTTCAGCATTTTTGGCCTCCCAGTTCGAGATGTTACATTGGTGCGGTGGTGCGCATGCCACTCATTATATTCTGCCCACATCCATTTTTCTGGTTCTTGAATTGCGTATGAAATATAGACTTCGGAATCTATCTTTGGAATCTTGTTCAAGTGGTGGGTCAGATGGTATGAATGGTCCAGTTTTACCGCCTTGAATTGAATTGTGTAGCCGTCCTTTATGAAAACAGAATGCTCATCGACTTTTTGAATCTCGCCATCCCCAGAGTAGTGCTTAATTCGAGATTGCGTTGAACATGATAATTGGGAAAACAGAAACAGAAATAGAAATGCCATTCCAGCTGCAAAAATCTTTTCCGATGTTTTCATTTGTTTGATTAATTGATTTTTTCCGCCGTTTCTCATAGTTAATCCCCACTTGAGCCTCCGGTCAAATCGGTTAAATTGATGGCATGAAGAAATGGATGGTTGCTGACCCGGAACACCTGGGCGGAAGCCCGCGGGTGCGCGGGACGCGCATTTCCGTCGCGCTCATTCTGGAGTCGCTCGCCGCCGGCATGTCGGTCGCTCAAATCGTGGAGGCTTATCCAAGCCTGACCGAAGAATCAGTGCGAGGTGTGCTCAGTGAACTGGCACATCAGAAGGAATTGCAGGCTGCGTGAAAATTCTGCTGGACGAGAATCTTCCCCAGAAGCTCGTCGCCGCATTACGCAACGAAGGTCACGAAGTCGAGTCGGTTACCACGTTGCGGATGCAGGGATGGGACAATGGCCGGCTTTACCAGTTTGCGGTTCAGAATTTTGACCTTTGTTTCACACGCGATGTTGGTTTTGCCAACAACGTTCGCCAAGGGCAACCACCCGCAAAATTCAAATTGTTCCGCGTGACCTTGCCGCAAAAGCCGCAGGACGAATTCATCCAGGATTTTATTGCTGCCTTTCGCGCGGCGGATTTCAGCCGTCTTACCCACGGTGACGACTGGCCGTAATTTTGATCAAGCTGTGCGGCTTGATTTATCCCACTTTTGCCCTATTATGATTGGCTCGATTTATGGAATTGAACAATGACGAAATCCGCCGTTACTCGCGGCACCTGATTCTGCCGGAAGTCGGCCTGGCCGGCCAAAAGAAAATCAAGGGCGCCAGCGTGTTGTGCATTGGCGCCGGCGGCCTCGGCTCGCCCATCGTCATGTACCTCGCCGCCGCCGGCATCGGCAAACTCGGCATCGTGGATTTCGACACCGTGGATTATTCCAACCTCCAACGCCAGATTCTCCATACCGACGCGGACGTGGGCCGGCCCAAGGCGCAATCGGCCAAAGAAGCCATTCACGGCCTCAATCCCAATTGCGAAGTCATCCTCCACAACACGCGTATCACATCCGAAAACGCACTCGACCTCATCCGGCCCTACGACATTGTGGTGGATGGTACGGACAATTTCCCGACGCGTTACCTTACGAACGATGCCTGCGTGCTGTTGAAGAAACCCAATGTTTATGGCTCAATTTTCCGGTTCGAGGGCCAGGCCAGTGTGTTTGCGCCGCATTTGGGCGGGCCGTGTTACCGCTGTCTGTATCCCGAACCGCCGCCGCCCGGCATGGTGCCCAGTTGCGCGGAAGGTGGCGTGCTCGGCGTGTTGCCGGGCATTGTTGGCTGCATCCAGGCCACCGAAATTTTAAAGCTCGCCATCGGGCGGGGCAGTTCGCTCGTTGGGCGGTTGCTGCTGTTCAATGCCCTCGATATGAAGTTCCGTGAATTGAAACTGCGCCGCGACCCGGAATGCCCCATTTGCGGCGAGCACCCGACCATCAAGGAATTGATCGATTACGAACAATTTTGCGGCATCGAGCCGGCGTCGAAGGAAAATGAAAATTCCGACGAAGTGACCGTTCAAGACATGAAGCGTGCGCTGGACGATCCGAAGCTTGGCATCAAGGTCATTGATGTGCGCGAACCGTTTGAATTTGAAATCGCGCACATTGACGGCGTGCCGTTGCTGCCCATGAGCCAGCTCCGGCAGCGCTTCACCGAGCTTGACCCGAACCAGCAGTATTATCTGCTTTGTAAAGTTGGCGCGCGTTCGCATCAGGCGGCGGAATTCTTGCGCGAGCAAGGTTTTAAATACGTCAAAAATGTCAGAGATGGCATCAACGCCTGGTCGGAGGAAATTGATTCCAACGTGCCACGGTATTGAATTGTGAACGACGACCTGCAAAAACGCATCCAGGCCGCGCTGGCCAATCCGCAAAATATGGGCGAGCTGGCCGGTGCCGATGCCATCGGCACGGTCGGCAATGCCGACTGCGGCGAGATGTTGCGCCTGTGGGTGAAGTTCAAGGAACAGAACGGCAAAAAGGTCATTGACCGCGCCACCTTTCAATCCTTCGGCTGCGAAACCGCCATTGCGGTCGCCAGCCTCGCGACCGAATTGATTCGGGGCAAGACCGCCGCTGAGGCGCTCGCGCTCAAGACCGAGGAACTGGCCGGCGAACTCGGCCCGCTGCCGCCCATGAAAATCCACTGTGCCCAGCTGGTCGAAGGCGCGCTGCGTTCCGCACTCGAACCCGGAAAGGTGGAAGACCAGCCTGCCAGTCCCGCAAAGGCGCCGACCTTGCTTGACAGTTTCTCCCGGCCAAAGGACGGTGGTGTAAAGCTCACTTTTCTTGACGAAGAGTCGTAGGACAGGCGTCGCGCCTGTTTCTGACGGTAAGGGTTATGCGGCAGGTTATTCGGTTGCGACGCGCCCGCCGACAACAATTTCGAAATGGAGACAGGCGCGACGCCTGTCCTACGTTTCCCGCAACTTTTTCAAGGCCGCCCTGGCCGCGTCGCTCTCGGCGGCTTTTTTGCTTTTGCCGGAGCCGCGTGCCAGTTCCACACCGGCGTGCTGTACGACACATTCAAACACCCGGTCATGATCAGGCCCGGTGGCGGAGAGGACATGGTATTCCGGCGCGTCGGGCGAGCGGGCCTGCAACAACTCCTGCAATTCACCCTTGGGATTTTCAATCGTCGGCAACACGCTCAATTTGCCAAACGCGGGGCTGAACTCGCGCAGGATGAATTTCCGCGCCGCGCCAAAACCGCCATCCAGAAAGATTGCGCCCAGCAGAGCCTCAACGGCATCCGCCAGCGTGGACGCGCGTTCGCGCCCGCCGCTGGTTTCTTCGCCGCGGCTGAGAATCAAGTGTGCGCCCAGGCCAAGTCCGCGGGCATGCTCAGCCAGCGTGCGTCGGTTGACGAGTTTGGCGCGCGCCTTGGTCAGCGGTCCTTCATCGAATGCGGGAAAATTTTCGTAAAGCTCATGGGTCAGGATGAGTTGCAGCACCGCGTCGCCGAGAAATTCCAGCCGCTGATTGTGCGGTACCGATGCGCCGCCTTCGTGGGCCAGTGACGGGTGGGTCAGCGCCAACCGCAGCAGACCCTCGTCACGGAACGTGTAGGCGAGGCGGCTTTGGAGTTCAGCAAGGGACATCGATGAATTATGATTGATGATTGATGATTGGCGAACCACCCGCGCTGCCACCGGTAAATCGTAAATCGTAAATCGTAAATCGAAAATTCAAGCCGGAG
>DATEGR010000221.1:0-3309 GCA_035279985.1 Verrucomicrobiia bacterium | reverse complement strand
CGGCTGGCAAAACTGAATTACCCGTGGTTTGCCTGGCCGGCGGCCGGCGGGCTGGCCGTGTTGCTGTTCTTCGGACTGGATTACCTGGTCACCGCCCTCACCCATGAATCCACCGACGACGCCTTCATCGCCGCGCACGTGGTTTCCATCGCCCCGCGCATTGCCGGACAGGTTACCGCCGTGCCTGTGCTCGATAACGAGATGGTCCGCTCGAACGAACTGCTCGTCGAAATTGATCCGTCCACTTACGCCATCACGGTCGCGCAGAAGCAGGCGGCGGCGGCTTCGCAGGACGCCAATGTCAAAACCGTGCTGGCGGTGGATGACTTGATGCACAAAAAAGTAGCCACCGCCGAAGCCGAGGCGCGCAAGGCGCAGGCCGACGCCGATGCGAACGCCGCGACCGCCAAACGCGCTGCGGCGGATTTCGAGCGGATGAAGGAATTGCGGGCGGAAAACACCATTTCGCAACAGGAATTTGACGCCGCCCAGGCCGCCGCCGCGCAAACGGATGCCAATTTGAAGGCAGCGCAGGAAAATGCGATGTCCGAAACTTCAAAAGTGGACGAAGCCAGAACGCAACTGGCCGCGGCGGAGGCGGAGATTGATCTTGCCCGGTCCCAATGGCAGGAGGCGCAGACCAACGTGGCGTCGGCGCAACTGGATTTGTCCTACACGAAGCTTTTTGCCCCCTGCGACGGCCGCGTCACACGCAAGATGGTCGAGGCGGGTGATTACGTTCAGGTTGGCGAGCAACTTATGTCCGTCGTGCCGACGGATGTCTGGGTCGTCGCCAATTTCAAGGAATCGCAGTTGAAGCAGATGAAACCCGGCCAGCCCGCGAGCGTGGAAATTGATGCACTGGGAGGTCGAACCTTTCGCGGGCACGTGGATAGCGTGCAAGCCGGCAGCGGCGCGGCCTTCAGCCTGCTGCCGCCGGAAAACGCCACCGGCAATTTCGTGAAGGTCGTCCAGCGCGTGCCGGTGAAAATCCTGTTCGACGACGCGTTGCCGGCCGACCACACCATCGGGCCGGGGTTGTCCGTCACGCCGAGCGTGCGGGTCAGCCGTTTTGAAATTCCCGATTGGGCAATTGCCTTGCTGGCGCTGGCGTTGGCGGTCACGGCGAGATTCATCTTTCAATCCGTGGTGCAGCGGAAATCGAAATAAATCCCCGGCGCCGGCCGCCAACTCGTTCTCTCAATGCCCGACAGTTCACTTCATCAGGAATGGCATCCGCGGCACAGCCCGTGGCTGGTCGCCCTGGGCGTGATGCTGGCGACGTTCATGCAGGTGCTCGACACCTCCATCGCCAACATCGCCCTGCCGCACATCGCCGGCAGCCTCTCCTCGACCCCGGACGAGGCGACGTGGGTGTTGACGAGCTACCTCGTCTCGAACGCCATCATCCTGCCGATGACCGGCTGGCTGGGTAATCATTTCGGCCGGAAACGGGTTTTCATCGCCTGTATCGGAATGTTCACGTGCTCGTCGGCGTTGTGCGGCGCGGCCGCCAATTTGCCGATGCTCATTGCGGCGCGGGTTTTGCAGGGCGCGGGCGGTGGGGCGATGGTGCCCATCGCCCAGGCGGTAATGCTGGAAAGTTTCCCGCCGCAAAAGCGCGGCATCGCGATGGCGACGTTCGCCCAGGCCGTCGTCGTGGCGCCCATTATCGGGCCGACGCTGGGTGGCTGGATCACTGATAATTATTCCTGGCGCTGGATTTTTTACATCAACCTGCCGGTCGGCATCCTGGCGATGTTCCTCGCCGCCTGGCTGGTTGAGGACCCGCCTTACATCAAGCGCAACCTGAAGGCGGCGATTGATTTCGTCGGGTTCGGTCTGCTGGCGCTGTGGCTGGCGACGCTGCAAATCGTGCTGGACAAGGGCCAGGAGGCGGATTGGTTCGGAGCGGAATGGATTCGCTGGTTCACGGTGGTGTCCGTCGCCGCCTTTGTCGCCTTTGTCATTTGGGAATTTCGGGTAGAACACCCGCTGGTGAACCTGCGGATTCTGGCCAGCGGGAATTTCCGCACCGGTCTGATGTTGATGACGGTCGTGGGATTGATTCTTTACGGGACGACGGCGGAGCTGCCGTTGTTTTTACAGACGCTGATGGGCTATCCGGCGCTGCAAAGCGGCCTGGCGTTGAGTCCACGCGGCGCGGCCGCCTTTGTGACGACCTTTTTCGTCGGACGGCTCGTTGGGAAAATCCGGTTGCGGACCATGTTGTTCATCGGCTTCTCGTTGTTGAGCCTGTCGGTCTTTCAGTTGAGCCAGATCAATTTGCAGGTAAGCATGGCCAGCATTGTTTTCCCGACGATGTTGAACGGCGTCGCCATCAGCTTCATTTTTGTGCCGCTGACGACGGCGACGATGAGCCAGTTACGCCAGCGCGACATTGGCAGCGGCACCGGCCTTTACAACCTCATGCTCAACCTCGGCGGCAGCGTCGGTATCGCGTTCGTCACCACGATGATTGCCCGCCGGGCGCAAGTGCATCAGGCACTCATGGTCGGGCACCTGACGCCGACCGACCCGGTGTTCACGACCCGGCTCGCCGCCGCACAGCACGCCTTGGCACAGCAATCCGATCCCGTGACGGCCACGCATCAGGCTTACGCCGCGGTTTACGGGCTGCTCAACTCGCAGGCGCACCTCTGGGCGTTTGTGGACAATTTCCGGATATTTGGCGTGCTGGTGTTGTGCTGCATCCCCTTGATTTTCCTCTTCCGGCGGGTGAAGCACGCGCCGGTCCGGCAGGCGGAAGTGCAATAACCATATGGCTGCGAAAGGAAAAAGAACCTGCGGGCGAAAGGGGCGGCCCTGCTTTGTAACAAAGCTGACCCCACCGTCGTCTGGAAGGGTGACATGAAAAAGAGGTTTTTCATCAAAGCCCTTTTGATCGCCGTAAGCCTGCCCCTGGTGGCCGGCTGTGTGGTTTATCGCCAACCCCGGGCAGTAGCAGTTGCTCCCGCGGGCGAAGTGGTGGGTAGTGCACCGCCACCGCCACAGGTTGAAGTGGTTCCTGCCTGTCCTGGTCCCGTGAATGTCTGGTTCTGGGTTCCCGGCTGGTGGGCCTGGCGCGATCACTGGGTATGGGTTGGCGGACACTGGGCGGCGCGCCTGCATCCGAATGCCGTGTGGGTTGAAGGTCATTGGCGGTGATCTATCCGCCTCAAACACGAAATAAATTCATTCGGGAACATCTTGCGGCCAACCGCACTGTGAAATGCGAGTGGCCGTCCTTTTCGCCCGGGAGAGGGTCTGAAACTTGAATCGTCGCCACGCGCATGTTAGAAATTAGGC
>DATEGR010000220.1:0-13631 GCA_035279985.1 Verrucomicrobiia bacterium | reverse complement strand
CCATACAACGTCGTGCCTGACAACACCAGACCGGCACTCGGATTGACCCCGTCGGTTGAATTGGTGAAATCCTTAAGCACGCTGAAGCCGCTGCCGTCGGTGTTGATCATGAACACTTGCCCAGAATTGTCACTCCCTCCGTAAACAGTTGTGCCATACAGTGTCGAGCCAGATAAGACAAGATCCGCGTATGGGTAGGCGCCCTCGATGGCATAGGTGAAATCCTTCAGCACGGTAAAACCGCTGCCATCGGTGTTGAGCCTGAACAGCGTACCATTCCCCGAATTACCGCCCGATGATGCGGTTCCGTACAAAGTCGTACCTGATATCGACAAGCCTGCTGATGGCCTGCCGCCATCACTTCCACCAGTGAAACTTCTGAGCACCGTGAAACCACTGCCGTCCGTGTTGACTTTAAACACGGTGCCATTGCCGTAACTGCCACCTCCATTAGCTGTGCCATACAATGTTGAGCCGGATGCTACCAAACAGGCGTACAACCATCCCCCGTCAATGTTGCCGGTGAAATGTCTGAGCACTGCGAAATCGGTACCGTCAGTATTGATTTTAAACACAGTACCATTTCCAAAAGCGCCGCCGCCACCCGTAGTTCCGTAGAGTACGGCGCCTGACAACGTCAGCTTCGCATGCGGATTTGCCCCGTCATAGCCCGTGAACTGTTTTAGCACGGAAAACCCGGTACCATCGGTGTTCACTTTAAACACCGTACCATTGTCGTTGCTGCCGCCACCGGAGGTTGTCCCGTAAAGTGTTGTACCCGATAAGACGAGGCCTGCGTCGGCATAGACTCCATCGCTACCAGTGAAATCCTTGAGTACAGTGTAAGCGCTGCCGTCCGGATTGACTTTGAAGACCTGTCCGCGATTGGCGCTGCCACCACCCTCGGTTGTCCCGTACAATGCTCCATCCGGTCCTTGCACCAATTGCGAATAAGGATTCAAGCCCATCGTATTCGTGCCGAACGTGTGCAGGATCGTATAGGTCTGCGCCGGAACGCTGGCCGCAACCAGACTCAAGAAAACACCAACCTGCACGGCCAAAAGATTCTTAAATTGTCCACACCACCGGCTTTTGAATTCTGTTTTTGGGTTCATGGAATTGTTGAGGGTTGAAGGTTGAAAGTTGACCCGCCTTCGCTTGGCTTCGGCGCGGCAGGAGGTTGGGATTCGGAGATGAGAAGTCGGCAGTCAGAAGTCAGAGGTCGGACGGCAGATTCGGGATCTTGGAAAGCGGCAGTCGCCAACAAACGGTGGTGTCGAGGTATAAAACTTCCCCCTGAGGGAAACTGAGTTTGATGCTGCTTTTCTCCGCTTCGATTTGCCAATAACCCCAAATGTCCGCTCGTTGCCATACCCCGACATCTACCCGAAATTGAGCGGCCTGATTGCTATCAGTCAAACTTTGACTAACATTGTGAATGATAAGATTTTTAAATTGTCTGTCAAGTCATTTTATTTGAATAAGTTAAAGACTCACAATTCACACGGATTCGGGTCCAGAAAATTTGTGAAACGATTTAACCGTAGCGGCGCGGAAACGCATTTGTAGGAAACGATGTGAGGAGACTCCGTCTGTGCCCCTATCGCTTCATTCACAGCCCCCCGGCCAACTTGACCAGAGTCTCGTCACCTCGACTCCTACTGAAAAACCGCAGGAGACGACGTGAGGAATTTCAATTTCACATCAGAGCCTCGTCACCTCGGCTGCTACTGAAAAACTGTAGGGAACGACGTCAGAAGTCTCTGGTCGTGACGGGATAAATTGGGGCCTCGTCACCTCGGCTCCTACGAACTTTCCCTCGGCCGTTTGACAACGACGTCAACGCCAGCCTTGTTCTTGGCAATCATGTTCGCCGGCAGGATGCCGCGCCAGAAGACGTTCGGGTAAATCACCGCGCCACGCCCGATGATGCAGCCGGGATTCAACACGGCGTTGCAGCCGATTTCCACGCCATCGCCGAGCAGCGCACCGAATTTGCGCAGGCCGGTGTCGAAAGGCCGGCCGTCCAGTTCCACCTCGATGTTTCCCGGGATCATTTTCAAATTGGAAATTTTCACGCCGGCGCCCAAATGCGCCTTGTGGCCAAGAATCGAGTCGCCGACGTAATTGAAATGCGGCGCCTGGGCGTTGTTGAACAGGACCGAATTTTTCAGTTCAGACGAATTGCCCACCACGCAGTTGTCGCCGACGATGACATTTTCACGGAAGTAGGCGTTGTGGCGGATTTTGCAGTTTTTGCCGATGATGGCCGGGCCCTTGATCATCACGCCATCCTCCAGGACCGTGCCTTCGCCGATGAACACCTTTTCGCCGATGAACGCCCGGCCTACGCACTGGTTGCGCAATTCCGGTTTCAAATTGGCGGCGAGATAACCTTCGATTTTCTTCAGGGCTTCCCAGGCAAACTTGCAGCCATCGAATATAGCGGCGTGTTCGGTCTGGTTGAGGTCAAACAAATCGGCTGGTTCGAACATGCGGTCAAAGTAGCAAAACAACCGCTGCGGGAAAGTGTGATTTTCGGCGGTCACAGACCGCCGCTACAGCTCAAAGCGCATTTTCAGAAAACATCAATCCTTACCCTTGTACCAATCGGCGCGGCGCCAGGCGTGTTGGCGAAGTTTCAGTTCCAGATCGCCCGACAACGAGGGTTCGTCGCTAACCGAACAATTCATTTGTGCCTGCCGGGCGTTACGCATTCCGGGAATGACCGTGGAAACGGCTGTGGGTTTGAGCGCAAATTTCAGGGCCGCCGTGGCCACATTCGGCTCCTCCGAACCAATCGTCGCCTTGATCTTTTCGACCCGCCGGACGTTGCGCGCCAGCCGGTCACCGGCAAAATAGTGGTTGCGGAATTCGTCCGGGGCGAACTTCGTTTGCTCCGTGAATTTGCCCGTGAGCGACCCTTCGTCAAACGCGACGCGCACGATGACGCCGACGTTGTGTTCGAGCGCCGCCGGCAGAAGTTCCGCCTGCGGTTCCTGTTCGAAAATGTTGTAGATGACCTGCACGGCGTCGAGCCAGCCGTGGCGCATCAAGTCCACGAGCGAATTCTGGTCCTGTTCGGGCGTGCTGATGCCGATGCCGCGCAGCTTGCCTTCCTGGCGCAACTGGCGCAGCACCTCCAGCGCGGCCGGGTGGCGATTCCACGCGCGCGTCCACGTGTGCAGTTGCAGCAGATCCAGGCAATCGGTCTGAAGATTGCGAAGGCTGACTTCAACGCACTCGCGCAAATATTTTTCCGGGTACCGCGTTTCGATGAGGTCGTAAGGCGACGGCGGCCAGTCGCCGGGACTTTTCACCGGGATTTTCGTCGCCACATAAACGCGCCCGCCTTTATGGGCTTTCAGAAATTTTCCGATGACCTGTTCGCTGTGGCCGTCGCCGTAGCCCTGGGCGGTATCAATGAAATTACAGCCGAGGTCGAGCGCCTGTTTCAGGGCGGCCACGGAATCTTCGTCGCGCTGCCCGCCCCAGCCGAGTCCACCGAGCGCCCAGCCGCCAAAACCGATTTCCGAGACCTGCCAGCCAAGGTTGCCAAAGGTGCGATATTTCATTTGCCCGCGATGATGGGTGATTTTGCTTCAATTTGCCGGGTTCACCCGAAAAAGAAATCGTCCGTGTGCGCATCGGCTATGTCCAACTTTCTCACGTTGGGCCACTCCAGGCCGGTGGCGCAAGAATTTTTCCGCGTTTTCGGCAAAACCGACTGTCAATGGAATGGCATTCCAGTGTCCCAATGAAGCACAGCCACGCACCTGGCTGCTCCCCGGTCGCGGGAATTCCGAAGGATTATCGTGGTATGTTCAGGTTTCCAAGTTTTTGAAAAAGCGCAGCTTAAACCGGAACATGCCCTTTGAAGCACATTGCCGAGGCATGGCAACTGCTTTTAGCCTTAAACGGCCGGCGCGTTACCAGAATTTAAAATCTCAGGTGACTTCAGTTGCCGCCATGGCACAGCAGACACCAACATGAATATTCGGACATTACTCGTGGATGACCAGTCAACCGGGCTGGCGGTATTGCGGGACCTCCTTCGTCACGAACCGGATATTGAAATCGTCGGCACGGCTGCCAACGGACCTCAAGCCATTGAATCCATCAACCGGCTGGCACCCGATCTGGTGTTCCTTGACGTGCAAATGCCCGAACTGGACGGCTTCGAAGTGGTCAAGCAAATCAAGCTTCCGCAAATGCCGATTATCATCTTTGTGACGGGACACGACGATTATGCGGTGAAAGCATTCGAAGCGTGCGCCCTCGATTTTCTGGTCAAGCCCTGCCAAATGACCCGCCTGCGTTCGGCGGTACAGCGGGCGCGGCAACAGATTCAAAACCACCAGAACGGCGACATCCAGCAGAAGTTGGACAGCCTCCTGCAGGACCTGAAGGCGGACTCAAAATATCCGGATCGACTGGCAGTGAAGTCCAACGGACGGATCGTGTTCCTGCGCCTGGCCGATATCGACATGGTGGAAGCGGCGGACAATTACGTGAAACTGTACGCCGGTAACGAAACGCACATGCTGCGCGAAACCCTGACCGCGCTGGAGGAAAAGCTTCCGCCAGACCTTTTCGTACGCATCAGCCGCTCGACCATCGTGAACATTGAGTCGGTCAAGGAATTGCATCCGATGTTCCATGGCGAATACACGGTCGCGTTGAACAACGGTACCCGCGCGACACTTACCCGCGGTTATCGGGAACAGCTTCGGCAACTCGGCGTGACGACCTGAACCGTTGGTTCCGATTCGAACTGATCGGCCTCATTTTCCCCCTGAATTCCGCCCCTCGCCGGACACAATTCACCCCGCAAATCCCTCATTGTGTCCCTGATTCATCACGTTTTTGCGCATTTGCGTTTAAATAGACGGTACACGCAGGTCAATCAGTCTGATCGGTTGCCTGGTGTAAAAATTCAGGTGTCAAACAGGAACAATATGAAAAAGTCGTGGATGTGGTCGCGGTGGATCCTGGGATTCTACCTCCTTGGCATCGGCACGGATGTCCAAGCCGTCAATCTTTACCTGCGCTCCGGTTCCTCAACCTGCACCTACAACGGCAGCGCGAGCCAGACGCTGCAATCAGCGTCCGGTACCAGTCAAGCAGGCATTGCCTTTTCCGCCCAGACAAACCAGTTCAGCTTCTATTCCGCCCCCCTGACCAATTTGATTTACACTGCGGCCGGCAAGAAAGCGGGCGGAACGATTGGAGTGCAGAATAATGGAACCAGTGACTTTCAGTTCAACGCCGGCGAAATCGTATACGATTATGACCCGATGACGGGAAACCAGGTTCAAATTGTTGCGGGTTCCGCTTCCGGCTGGGTTACCGTGGGGAAAAACGGGAAAACCGGACATGCCGCCTTGCCATCAAAGCAGGTTGGGGGTGCGGGCTACACCATCCCCGCCGGGCACATTTTGAAAGCGGTCGTTACGGTGGTTGTGAATCTCAGCACCGGCATCAATGGCGCTTTGATTTACAATGCCGGCACCGGCGATGGCAAATCCCTCGTCCAGTTTCCCCAGGATAACAGCGTCCTTTGGCCGTTCGGAAATTTCGCGGCAACCCCGAATGCGACCATTACGACGTCTGCCTCCGTGCAACAAAATTCCACAGGCAATGTCGCTTCCGTGCCCAACGCCGGAATGGGCGCCGCGTATTTCTGGACCATCACCAACGGAACCATCACCGCCGGACAGTCTACTTCCCAAATCACCTGGTCGGCTGGTACATCCGGCACAGTCGGTCTGGGAATTTCCATCGTGAACGGTTGTTTTTCCGCCAGCGGAGCGGCGGTAGTCACGCTCAACGCCAAAACCAATCAAACCATTACTTTTAACCCGATCCCGACGCAGATGTATGGCAATCCGCCGGTCACCCTGGTCGCCACAGGTTCGTCCGGCTTGCCGGTCACTTTTAGCCTCGTCTCCGGCCCGGCAACAGTGTCCGGCAGCACCCTGACGATAATCGCTGCAGGCACGGTCGTCGTGGACGCAAATCAGGCGGGCAATTCCAACTACAATCCCGCGGTAGCCCAGCAATCATTCACCGTTAATCCGGTGGCGCTTACCGTTTCGGGAATCACTGCGAACGACAAAGTCTATGACAGCACGACGACCGCGACGCTTAACACGAACGGCGCCGCACTGGTTGGCGTGATTGCAGGCGACAGCGTCATCCTCGACTTCACCTTTGTAGCGGGCTACTTCACGGATGGAATCACCGGTTCGGGCAAGACGGTGCAAATCAGCGGCCTGGACATCGATGGCGCGAGCGCGGGCAATTACACGCTGATACCTCCGGCCACCATCGCCAATATTACGGCGGCGCCCCTGACCGTGACCGCGTGCGATCAGACGAAGATATGCGGACAACCCAATCCGACGCTGACGGTCAGTTATTCGGGCTTTGTCAGCGGCGAAGATGCCACGGTGCTGACATCCCCGGCGGTTTTGAGCACATCGGCGACGATTAACAGCGCTGCCGGTACGTACCCAATCACCGCCAGCGGAGCGGCCGCCGCCAACTACGCGATTAATTATGCCACTGGAACACTGACTGTGGCACCTGCGCCGCAATTGTGCAGCTCCTGTGTCAGCATGAATGGCAACAGCCAATTCGTCATGAGCTGGCCGACCCTTACCAATCAAACCTATCAGATTGAATGCGCTACCAATCTTGCCGCCCCCACCTGGAAACCTTGTGGTGGCCCCATGGTTGGAACCGGCACTACGATGGTCCTAACCAACAATATGTACGGCACACCCCAATGCTTTTTCCGGCTGAAATTGCAGTAAACTGAAATTGCGCCTTGAACAAGTACACACGCGATTGAGATCGCGGCCGGCCGGCGGATGGAAATTCGCCGGCCTGCAATTTTTCGACGGTCGTTGAAAGGCGCCGGGCCGTATTGTCCTGCGATTTATAGTTGCCATGCCTTGACGGCGGTTTAGATTAGGCATTGTTCAAATGAAACAATTTTGGCTCACTCTCGGTCTGGCGGTGATGCCGGTTCTCAGCGCGTCGGCGCAGGTCACCGTCAGTTTGACGCTGGACCAGGATCAATTTTTACCCAGCGAGTCCCTGTCGGTGGCGGTGCACATCACCAATCAATCCGGCCAGCCGCTGCATCTGGGAGCGGACCCGGATTGGCTGACGTTCAGTGTGGAGGCAGCGGACGATTACATCGTCGTCAAAAATGCCGACCCGCCGGTGCTGGGTGAATTCGAATTGGATTCTTCGCAGATAGCGACCAAGCGGGTGAATCTGCAGCCGTATTTCGATTTGAAACGGCCGGGACGCTACCAGATCATTGCGACAGTGCGGATCAAGGATTGGAACACCGATGTTAGCAGCGCGCCCCGGGGATTCGATGTGATTACCGGCGCAAAGTTGTGGTCACAGGTGTTTGGCGTGCCGTTGCCGGCCGGAGTGTCGAATCGTCCGCCGGAAGTCCGCAAATATACCCTGGAAGAAGCCAATTACCTGCACTCGCAACTGCGGATGTATGTGGAGGTGAGCGATGAATCCGGGGCGACCATTTTCAAGGTGCGACCGATCGGCCCGATGGTTTCTTTCAGCCAACCGGAAGAGCAGTTGGATCGTTCCAGCAATTTGCACGTGCTCTACCAAAGCGGTGCGGCGAATTTCCTTTATTCGGTGATCAGTCCCGGCGGCGAAATTGTCCGGCAGGAAATCTACGATTACCTGAATGTCCGGCCCCGATTGCATGTCGGTGACGATGGCAGTATCACGGTTTTTGGCGGCGTCCGCCGGGTGAAGCCGCAGGAAATAACACCGGTCAAATCACCGGATGAATTAAACGCGCCCGCCAAACCCTGAGCGGAGCGTTATTGCGTCAGATCCTGTCCGGAGACAACCTGCGCCTGCATTTGTCTGACAATGAGCCGTACGCGATCCACGGCCGTATCTTGCGTTTCTCCCAGGAATGATTTCAATTGCACCCGCACCGCCGCCACGGAATCGCCATTGCGATCGGTCAACGGCATCGTCACCGCCACGGTGCCTTTGCCGCGCCCAAAATAGAGCGTGCCGGTGGTGATGGTACCCTTTTCGGCGTCGGTGCCCGGCCGGCCGATTTCCTTCTCGTGGTTGCTGGCGATGATTTGCGGGTCGCCCTTGTCATCCAGCGTGTAAACCCGGAGTTCCAGAATGCGTGGATATTTCTGCATCATGCTCTGCACGAGTGTTTGCGCCATAGGCACGCGCGGCGTGTAGTTGATGGTCGTGGCACCAAAATAACTGACGGCGTCCGATTTCGTCCAAAATCCGATTTTACCGGCCGTGAAGGTGTTGTCCGTCAGCGTCGGCATCACCGAATGATCATCCAGCAGACAAATGATTTGATTGCCCTGGCATTGGATACCCAGCGTGTGCCAGACATTGGTGGAAACGTCCGTGTCCGGTCCCAGGAGATTGCCGCGCAGGCCGTTCACCACTTTATAGAAGCGAATATTGTGGCCGAGCGCGCTGGCGCGAATCACATAAAAATTCGACGCGTTCTGATACCGGAACACAATGCCGGCCATTTGTTCGGCTGCGCCGCTGATGATTTTGAACTGAGTCGTCAGCTTGAAATCCTTGAAGGTTTCCTTGTCATAAATCAGCATCGGAAACCGTTCGTCGGTAGGGTCCTGGCTGAGCTGGGCGAGCACGGCATGTTGGGTCATGGCCGGGGACCGGCTCGCCTGCGGGGTCAAGGGCGCAAAAGCCGAGGGCGACTCGTCCATGACGATTTTCCAATCGCCGGGTTTACCACCACCGGCCAGCGCGCTGTGGAAGCCAGTCGGGGTCGCATTGGTTGGGAAATTGCCGAAATCAATTTTTATTTCTGCGCCAAAAACCGGCCAGGCCAGCGCGAGCGCGAAACCGAAAAACCATTTGCACATTGCGCGCAGGGTAACAAAAGCCGGCCGGACAACAAGCCTTTGCGCCTTTTACTGCAGGTGCATCTTGATATGCACGCCGAAACGCCGCACCGTTGTAGCGCGGACTTCCAAGTCTGCGAGTTCACGGGATATTTCTATCCCGTGATTCCGGCGACTGGAAAGTCGCCGGAACCCGCAGGCTGGAAAGCCTGCGCTACGGTCCGGGTGTCAAAATGCACGCCCATTACTGCACGCCGACGCGATAGAAATACGGGCCGCTATCGTTGGCGGATGTATCGGTGTAAGTCGTTGTGCCGGCTTTGCCGGCGATGTTGCTTTGAACGGTTGAGAAGGGCCACTGCGCGGATAAATTGCCACTGCGTTGCAGAATATACGTGCGATTGGTCACGCTCTGCCAGGTCACGACTATGCCCGACGGACTATTCGTTGAAGCCAACGACAACATTTCCAGCAGGGACAACGCGCTGGTGGGATCGGTTCCGGCCATCCATTCCTTCCAGTTGTTCATGCCGTCGTTGTCGCTGTCGTTGTATATTTCAGGCGTGCTAGTTGGCAGCCCGTAGCTTTGCAGCCAAGCGTAATAAGCCAGCAAGGCAGGCGACTGGCACTCGTAAGCGCCGATATCTACCGTGCCGCCGACAATACGCGGATCACCTTCCAAGTCTGTGGCGGTAGTAACATAGGCGTTGTTGCCGGAATTTATGCAAGGTGAGTTGGATAAAAGATGGAAATCACAGGCCGCTGGATTTACAAAGGATGGTTCGTTGGTGATGTCGCCAACTCCCACTTGGGCAGGTGTGGTGCAACAATTGACGTGGTATGTTACCCAGCTCCAATTCGAACCGCTGGGAGCGGTGTTGTAGTAAATGATGCAATTGTTGCAATGCGCCGAAATGGAGCCTGTCACTCCTCCGCCGCTGCTTTGTGCTGAGTTTCCGACCACGGTGCAATTGTTCAAGTTTGCGTTATACGCGCCCCCACCAGAAGAAGAGGCGGCATTGCTGATAACTAAGCAGTTGTGCGCGGTCGTCAGGTAAGAATGATTGTACATTGAGTAAATGCCGCCACCATAGGCGGCGCTGTTGTTGGTCACGGTGCAATTAAATAAGGTGCTCCAGTAAGCACCGCCGCCGGCGTCCATAGCCGAGTTTCCTGAGATTAGGCAGTTCACCGCTGTGCCGCTCCACACGCCCCCGCCAATTGAAGCCGTATTGCTGATAACTGTGCAGTTAAACAACGCACCGCTCGCTCCACCGCCTTCACCCGCGCTATTCAGAAAAAAAACGCAGTTGGTTGCCACACTGTCAAGCATGCCGCCCCCGGCATGGTACGCCCAGTTGCCAACAAGACTGCAATTGTTCAGGACACTGCCACAGTTTCCACCGCCGTCCCCTGCTCGGTTGGTAGCGATCACGCAGTTTATAAACTGCCCTCGATATGCCCCACCACCAGTAGCAGCAGCTGCGTTTTTGATGATGATGCAATTGGTCACAATGCTATTGGAATCAGCACACCAAACACCACCACCACTGCACAAATCATAGTCTCCGGTATCGCGAGTAGCACCGCCGCGTAAAGTAAATCCGTCTAGTATCGCCGAGAACGCCAGCCCAACACACCTGACTGCTCCCGGCCCGTTGGTGCTCACCGGATCCCACTGACCTTGGATTATCGTTACGTTCGGTCCACCGATGCTTTGGAGGGTTAGCATCGGTTTGTTCAGAGCGACGCGGTTGGTCAAATCTCCCGTCATTGCCCTTCCGCCGGCGGTGTAAACGCCATTGGTCACAAGGATGAGAGCATGAGGAGGTGCTGCATCCACGGCATCTTGGATGCTTGTTGCGGCAGTAATCCAGTTTGTGTAGGGCGATACGGGATTGGTGCAGTTCAAATCCACATAATGTGTCACCGCTTGGGTGCTAAAGGCCAAATACACCATACAACCCACCGCAAAGGACAGCCAAGAAGTCTTCATAAGGTATGTTCTTTAATTAAACATACATTATTAGTCTTTGTTTTGGAATTCAACCTCTAAATTGTTCATTTTCGACCGATTGCGCTGCAAGACGATGGAATCGAAATGCGTGGAGGGCTGCGAATTCGGATCGTCTGTGAAAATAAAAAGGCCGGGCGAACATTTCGCCCGGCTTGTAGGATTTCTCGTGGGAGACGAGGAACAAGTCTCAGTTTTCAGCCAGAGACTTCTTACGTCGTCTCCTGTTTTCCAACAGGTTGTTCATGCTTTCCAGATCATGTCCGCGACCGTCTTACCCGCCGGGATGAACGGCAACACGTGTTCGGTATAGGGCGTCACCACGTCGAGCACATACGGCTCCCTGGCATCCAGCATCCGCTGGATGGCGGGGCGCAGGTCCTTTTTGAACATCACGCGCTCGCATTTCACATTGAACGAATTGCAAACGCGCACGAAGTCGGGATAAATCTGCGCCCGCTCGTCGGGATTGCCCAGATAAGTGTGCCCGCGGTTGCCCGCGTAAAACTTGTCCTCCCATTGCACCACCATGCCCAGGTGCTGGTTGTTCAGGATGATGGCCTTGACATTGATTTTCTCGACATGCGCGGTGGCGAGTTCCTGAATGTTCATCAGAAATGAACCGTCACCGTCAATGTCAATCACTTCCTTGTCCGGATGCGCCACCTTGATGCCCAGCGCCGCCGGGAAGCCAAAGCCCATTGAACCCAGCCCGCCGCTGGTGATGAACTGGCGCGGGTGTTCGTACTTGAACCATTGGCCCGCCCACATTTGATGCTGGCCCACGCCGGTGGTGATGAGCGCGTCGCCCTTCGTCAGTTCGTACAGCGCCTCAACCACCATTTGTTGCAGGATGATCTGGTCTTGCTGGCCTTTAAGATGGTCCTTCATGTGATCGCTGGTGGCGATTTCATGCGTGATGGTATAAGCGAACGGCGCCTTCTGCTTCCACTCGTCAACCTGCTCCAGCCAGGCCGTGTGCTTCTTGTTGAGCGGGCGCTGGGCGAGCATCGCATTCAGCCGCGTCAGCGCATCTTTGATGTCGCCGACCACGGCCAGGTTGGCGCGGCGGTTCTTGTTCAACTCGGAAGCGTCAATGTCCACATGCACAATCGTGCCGTGCTTGCAGAATTCCTCGAACTTGCCGGTCACCCGGTCGTCAAACCGCACGCCGAACGCCAGCAGCAAATCCGCGCCGTCCTTGATTTTCACCATCGGATCGTTGAACGACTTGCGGTGCGCATATTCGCCGTTGACGGCCCAGTTGGCAAACGCGGCGCCGTGCATGCCCAGCCAGCGCAACGAAAGCGGATGGGTTTCGGGAAAACCGCCGATGCCCATCAAGGTGGTCGTCACGGGAATGTTCGTCGCCTCGGCGAATTTCCTGAGTTCCGCCGCGGCGCCGCTGCTGATGATGCCGCCGCCGCAATAAATCACGGGGCGCTCGGCCTTTTCAATCAGGCCCATGATCTCGTTCAAGGCAAGGTCATCGGCGCGCAAATCCGGCTGCGTGTAACCGGGCAGACCCTTTTTGATCTGCGCCAGCGTCGGCCAGACCGGCTGGGTCTTGGCCTGTTGGATGTTTTTCGGCACGTCAATCACCACCGGACCGGGCCGGCCGGTTTGCGCGATATAGAACGCTTCCTTGATGATGCGCGGAATGTCGTTCACGTCCGTGATAAGGTAGCTATGCTTCACAATCGGCAGCGTCACGCCGATGATGTCGGTTTCCTGGAACGCGCCGCGGCCGATCATGTTTTGATTGACCTGGCCGGTGATGGCGATGAGCGGGCAGGAATCCAGGTAGGCATCGGCGATGGCGGTGACCAGATTGGTGGCGCCGGGGCCGCTGGTGCCCATGCACACGCCGGCCTTGCCGGTCGCGCGGCCATAACCTTCCGCCGCGAAACTGCCGCCCTGTTCGTGCCGCGGCAGAATGGTGCGGATTTTGGATTTGGTGAGCGATTGGTGGATTTCCATGCTCGCACCGCCGGGATAGGCAAAAATGACCTCCACACCTTCACGTTCAAGGGCTTCGACGAGGATGTCGCGGCCAAACATGGCTGCGCCGACCTCGGCGCGCGCGGTGGAGGCGGGTTTTTTGTCTTGTCGCGCCAGAGCCGCTTTTGCGGCGGAGGCGGATTCAGCGGTTTCAGTTGGCTTGCTCATAGCAGTCGGTGGATTAATAGATTAATGAATTGTTGGATTTATGGGGCGTGCCTGGTGCGTTTTCCCATTCATCCAATCATCCAAAAATCCAATCATCCGTTTCATGTTTTGGTTATGGCCGGTGGCGCGGATTAATGAAAAACCCACGACCGTTTCCAGCCGTGGGTTCTTGTTAAAACTTGGTTTGTTCAACAAGCGCCAACGGCGTCGCTGGCTACAACGACGACCACATTGACAACTTGCAGAACGTTTTTCAACATTACGCGTTCAGTTTACCGGAGTTATCGGCCGGGTCAAGACCTGTTTTTAGCCAATTTTAACTCCTTTTTTGCCCTCTATCACCAAACCCGACAAACGGCAGAGTTGACGGGCGGACTGGTGCCGATGGAAAAACCGCGGAACAATTCCGCGGCTGGTTGAAAGCGATAGGCGCCGGTGACAGCCTATTCCGCCTTTTCTTTCTTACCGGCCTTGGGTGCCTTGGCGGCTTTTTCCGGTTTTTCAGCTTTTTCCACCTTGGCGTGTCTCTCGCCGGGTTT